>CAYZNA010000128.1:459-9029 GCA_964478665.1 uncultured Anaerolineales bacterium | reverse complement strand
TTCCGGCGTGTACCGGATGCGATGGCCCTGCTGATGAACGCGAACCGAGACCACTGCATCCTCCGCCAGCGCGTCCTCCGGAATCTCGTCCACCAGCGCCCGGCGGAAGGCGTACAGGTAGCCGGAACAGAGCAGGAAGTCGCCGCGCGCATCCTGCGCCTGGCGCTGCCCGTGAGCGATCGCGGTCAGCAGGTGCGACCAGTAGCCGAGCATGGTCTGGCGCGGGCTGAGCGAGAGTGGCTGCCCGGTGGTCGCTCCCACTCCCGGATCGGCGAAGGGGGCCAGCAGCGCCGGCCAGTTGGCCGGGTCGGCGCGCACGTCGCCATCGCTGAGCACGACCAGTTCTCCGCGCGCCGCCCCCAGCCCCAGATTGAGCGCCGCCGGCTTGCCGCGCCCCGAGTCGCGCAGCACGCGCACCCCGCGGCCGGCGTGGCGGGCGGCCGCCGCTGCCGTGTCCACGTCCGGGCAGATCACCAGCGTCTCCAGCAGCGATTCCGGCGGGGCCAGCAGAAAGGCCTCCAGCGCCGGGCCCAGGCTGTCCGGCTCGCGCGAGGCGGTGATCAGAATGGAAACGCTCGGGCAGGGGATTGACATGGCCGGGCACAGTATAGCAGGGAACCCGCCTCCCGGCTGTAGCCCTGACACCTGACACCTGACCCCTGACCCCTGACCCCTGACCCCTGCCACCCGACACCTGACCCCTGACACCTGCCACCTGACACCCGACCCCCGACCCCTGACCCCTGACCCCTGACAGTAACCCTCATGCGTCTCGGCATTCTCACCGGCGAATACTACCCCCACCGCGGCGGGGTTGGCGACTTTACTCGCGAACTGGCCCTGGCCCTGTGTCGCGCCGGTCACGAAGTGCACCTGATCCTTCCCGCCTCCTGCGCAGCCGATCCTTCCTGCCCCCTTCCTCCTTCCTTCTTCCTTCACTCTGTTATCCGTCGCTGGTCTTTCCCCGCCCTGCTGCAAATCCGCAAATTGACGCTGGCGCTGGCGCTGGACCTGCTCAACGTGCAATATCAGGCCCTGGCCTACGGCATGACCTTGCCCATCCACTTTCTGCCGCGCGCCGCTGGCCTGCCCACGGTGGTTACCTTCCACGATCTGCTCGTCCCCTACCTCTTCCCCGGAGCCGGCCCGCTGCGCCGGGCGGCGGTGAACATGCTGGCCCGCTCCGCCGCCGGCGTGATCGTCACCAACCCCGAAGATGAACAAACCCTGAAATCTCAAATCTCAAATCTCAAATCTCGAATCGCCTGCATCCCCATCGGCAGCAACATCCCGGCCGCGCCGCCCCCCGGCTACGACCGGGCGCGCTGGCGAGCGGATATGGGGCTGCGCCCGGACGAGTGGCTGGTCGGCTTCTTTGGGTTTCTCAACCCCTCGCGGGGTGGGGAGGCCCTGCTGGCGGCCATTGAGATTCTGCTGGGGCGCGGGATGCCCCTCCGGCTGGTTTTGATCGGCGGGGCGGCCGCCCCGGCCGGGGGAGCCGGGGACCCGGTCCGGGCGGCGGGAACCCGGTCCGGGGACGGGGAAGCTGCCCTCCACCACCAGATGCTCGCCCCGCTGGATCCGGCCGCCCGGCTGGAGGATCGGGTCATTCTCACCGGCTATCTCGCTCCGCCGCAAGTTTCAGGTTACCTGTTGGCCTGTGACGTGCTGGCCTTGCCGTATGTCGCCGGCGCCACTCTGCGCAGCGGCTCGCTGATGGCCGGGTTGGCTCACGGCTGCCCGATCGTCACCACCGAGCCGGCGCTCCCACTGCCGGAATTGGCCGGCGGCGAAAACGTGCGGCTGACTGCGCGGGATGACCCGCTGGCCCTCGCGGAGGCCCTCGCGGAAGTGCTGACCTCGCCCGAGCTGCGCGCCCGTCTCTCGGCCGGGGCGGCGGCGCTGGCCGGCCAGTTCGATTGGGGCGCGATCGCTGGCCGCACGGCGGCCTTTTTTCGCGAGGTTCGCGCGACGTGGGAGGACAGATGAGCGCGTCTCCGCCAACGCGCGCCTCGCGCTACGCGATTGCCTTGCTGCTGGTGCTTTTCGTCGCCGTGGGCGCCAGTTACGCCGTCAGCGTGCCGCTGTTTGAGGCCTCCGACGAACTGTGGCACTACCCAATGGTAAAGACGCTGGCCGACGGGGACGGGCTGCCGCTGCTGGACCCGGCCGACCCCGGCCCGTGGCGGCAGGAGGCCGGCCAGCCGCCGCTGTATTACTGGCTGATGGCGGGGGCCACTCGCTGGATTGACACCTCGGACCTGCCGCAGGTGCGCTGGCTGAACCCGCACGTGGACAATGGTGTGATCACCGCCGATGGCAACACCAACCTGGCCATCCACACCCCGCGCGAGGGCTGGCCGCTCGCCCCGGCCTCGCCGGCGGGGTGGCGCGGCGCCGTGCTGGCCGTGCGGCTGGTCCGGCTGCTCTCGGTGCTGATGAGCGCCGGCACGGTGTACCTCACCTATTTGCTTGCGCTGGAACTGCTGCCCGGCGCGCAGACGCTGGCGCTGGCCTCGGCCGCGGTGGCTGGTTTCACCCCCATGTTTACTTTCATCTCCGGCGCGGTGAACAACGACAACCTGGCCTCGCTGCTCGCCACCGCTACGCTTCTGGCATTAATGCGCATAGCCAGGCAGGACCTTCCTGCCCTCTCGCTCTCTCGACCTGCCCCGCTCCGCCGCTCCCTCCCCCCTTCTTCCGCCCATCGCCTCCTCCCTTCATCCTTTCCTTCCATTCCTTCCATCCCGCACACCACCCCGCACAACCTCCCGCTCGGCCTACAGAACGCCGCCCTCGGCCTGCTATTGGGCCTGCTAGCACTGACCAAAGAGTCCGGACTGGGGCTGTTCGCGCTAACCGGGCTGGCGCTGTGCTGGCGCGCCTTCCGGCGCTGGCGACTTGAGATTGGCAAATGGAGACTAGCGATTCCCGATTCACTTCCATCCACCAGCCAACTGCGAGGGACAGATCGCCGGCAGCCACCAGCCATGCTCCACCTGCTCTTCCTGGCCGGGCATGGCCTCATCGTCTTTGGAGTGGCGGCCACGGTGGCCGGGTGGTGGTATTATCGCAACCTGACCCTGTACGGCGACTGGCTGGGCTGGAGCACATTCGTCGCTGTGCTGGGCAAACGCACCGTACCGGCCTCGCTGGCCCAATTGTGGGGCGAGCACGCCGGCTTCATGCAGAGCTATTGGGGGCTGTTTGGCGGGGTCAACCTCCCCATGCCCGGTTGGGTCTACGGCGCACTGAACGCGGTGGCAGTGGCGGGCGCGCTCGGGATCTGTCTGTGGATCGCGCGCCACTGGCTGGGGGGCGCCCGCCGGCTGGCGGATTGGGTTCCCTTCGCGCTGCTGGCCGGCTGGCCGCTGCTGGTGGTGCTCTCGCTGCTACGCTGGGCCACCCTCACGTGGTCCTCGCAGGGCCGGTTGGTCTTCGTCGCCATCGCGCCGCTCTCGATTCTGCTGGCGCTGGGCGTGGCCGAGTTCTGGGCGGCATGCGCGGCAGCCGCACGCCTCGCATACGCCACCCTCCGCAACTCCCAATCCCCCGCGAAGCGTCCAATCTCCAATCTCCAATCCCCAATCCCCAATCCCCAATCCCCAATCCCCCGCGAAGCGTCCAATCTCCAATCTCCCGCGAAGCGTCCCACCCGCCCCCCTCTTCCTCGCCGGCGCCCTCATCGCCCTCTCCGCCCTCGCCCCGTGGCTGTGGATTGCCCCGGCCTACCGCCCGCCGGCCGAATACACCGGCGCCATCCCCAACCGGGTGGAGGCGAATTTCGGCGGCGAGATGACTCTGCTGGGCTATCAGTTGGAGCAGAGCACGGTCACCCCTGGCAGCTCCTTTGCCCTTACGCTATACTGGCGAGCCAGGATTGCTATGGATCGCAATTGGAGCGCCTTCGTGCATTTGCAGGACGAGTACGACATCGTGCTGGCCCAGCGGGATACCTATCCCGGGCTGGGCCTGCTCCCCACCACTTTCCTGCGGCCGGGGCAGGTCTGGCCCGATCTCTACGTGGTCAACGTGCCCCCCGGCGCCTATCCCACCCCGGCCTCGCGGGTGGTGGTGGGGCTGTACGACCTCGGCGACGGCGCGCGGCTGAGCCTGCCGGACGGGCGCGACTCGCTGGCGCTGGCCGCTCTGCCGGTGGTCGCCCGCCCGGGCGAAGTGCCCAACCCGCTGGGGGTCAACTTTGGCGACCGGATCGAGCTGGCCGGGTACACCCTGGACACGCGACAGGCCCCGCCGGGCGGCAGCCTGACCCTGACCCTATACTGGCGCGGCCTGCGCAAAATGGAGGTCAACTACTCGGTGTTTGCCCACGTGCGCGGCGAGGGGGAGGCGCTATGGGCGCAAGACGACGCCTGGCCGGGGCACGGCGCCGCGCCCACCGCCGGCTGGACGCCGGGAGGACAGGTGCAAGACGTTTACCATCTCACCCTGCGACCCGACACCCCGCCCGGCGTGTACGACATCGAAGTTGGCCTGTACGATGGAACGACCGGTAGGCGGCTCCAGATTCACACCGCCGACGGGCGCTGGACCGATGATTTTGTGTATCTCTCGAAGGTGCGGGTCGCTTCGCGTGGGAATTGAGCGGCGCGCTGTGGCCGATTCAGGCGCGCCCGGACGCCAAGAAACGCTACCCGCCCGCTGGCAGCGCGGCGCGCTGGCGCTGATTCTGGCCGCGCACGTGGCGCTGGGCGTGCTGTACAGCGTCACGATTCCCATGTGGGAGGCTTACGACGAGTGGGGCCACTACGCCTTTGCCCGCTACCTTGTCTCCCACTGGCGCCTGCCCCGCGAGGGCGAGGGCATTGTGCAGGCCAACGACGAGGGTCGCCAGCCGCCGCTTTACTACCTGCTGGCCGGGCTGGCCTCCGCACCGGTGGCCGCGCCCGAGGATTTCTTCCCGCAGCGCAATCTGCCGCTCAACGACAACCCGGCCGGCGGCGTGAACTTTGCCGTTCACCCGCCGGGGGAGGGCTTCCCTTACAAAGGCGTTTCGCTGGCGCTGCACCTGATGCGCTGGGTCTCGGTGCTGCTTGGCACGCTGGGTGTGTGGGCCACCTATCAGGCGGCGCGCTGCTGGTTCCCCGGGCGCCCCGCGCTGGCGTTTGGGGCCGCCGGGTTGCACGCCTTCTGGCCACAATTCCTGTTCAACGGCAGCGTTGTTACCAACGACGTGCTGGCCAGCGTGGGCGGCTCGCTGTTTGTGCTGGCGCTGGGCGCCTGGGGCCGGCAAACATGGGTTGCGCGCGGCCCGCGCGTCCACGATTCACGATTCACGATTCACGATACACGAGAAGCTCCCGCTCGCGGGGCGGAGCGCGCGTCGCGGAACGTCCCGCTCGCGGGGTGGCTCGGGCTGGCGCTGGCAGCGCTGACCCTACTGCTTTCCAAACCAACCACGTACGGATTGCTGCTCCTGGGGGCCGGGATTGCCCTCGTCTGGGCAGCGCAACAGGCGCTTGCCCGCTATAGAACCCATCGGAGGCAGGTGCGACGCCTGCCGCGCGCGCCGCGACGACGGCTCGCAGCAGGCGTGGCCGGGCTGGCTCTCGCCGCGGGCGCGACCGCCGCGGGGATGGCTGCCCTGTGGCCGCGGTTGTCCAGCCTTGCGCTGGTGGCGCACAGCATGGCCGTGATCACCCTGTTCGTCCGGCGTCTATGGGAAGGCGGCATTGCCTGGGAGCTGGCCGCAGAATCGCTGCGCTACGGCCTGATCAGTTTCTGGGCCTCGTTCGGTTGGGGAAACCTGCCGGCCCCCGGCTGGACGTACACGGCTGCGGCCGGTATGGCGCTGATGTTCCTGATGGGGCTGGTTCGTGCGCTGGCCCGTTCGCGCGCACCCGCCGGCCGTCCGCTGGCAGTCAAAGTGGGCCTGCTGCTGGCCTGCGTGGCGGCTCTGGTGGCCGCGCCGTTCCTGTACACCCTGTACCTGAACAGCCCTTACTTCTTTCCGGGCCGGTACTTTCTGTCCGCGCTCACCCCGCTGGCGCTGCTGCTGGCGCTCGGGCTGGGGGCGTGGTGGCCGGAGCGGCTGTGGGGCAGAGCGCTGCCCCGCAATTGGCGCTACTGGGGGCTGGGCGCGTCGCTTGCACTGCTGGCCGGCCTGGGCGCCAGTTTCCCTTTCACGGTCATCGCCCCGGCCTATCGCCCGCCTCCGTTGCTGCCCGCCACAGCCGAGGCCGATGTACAGCACGCGCTGTACAGCCGCTTCGGGGACCAGATTCTACTGGTCGGATACTCGGTGGACGATTCTCGGTCCTACCCGGGCGGGCAGGTGGCCCTGACCCTGTACTGGCGGGCGCTCGCCCCGATGCAAACCAACTACGTCTTGAACGTGGTCGCCGTGGGACCGGATGACGTGAACTACGCCGCCCATCGGGCCTATCCCGGCGCCGGGAACTTCGCCACCTCCCTGTGGCAACCCGGCGATTTCTTCCGCGAGACCTATCTGTTCCCCATCCCGCCAGATAGCCCCGCGCCGGCGCGAGGGCGCTTTGGCGCCTATTTCGCGCTGCCGGACCCGCCAGGGGGCGGCGCCTTCCCCGACGCGGACCTCTCCCACGCGCTGTTCGGCGAGTTCAAAGTGGCCGCCGCGCCGCCCGCCGAAGATCCCCGACAGGGGGCAGTTGCCCCGCCGAAGGTCCCCGACAGGGGGCAGGTTCCCACTTCCTACCAACTGGGCGAGGTGATCTCCCTGCTCGGGTACACCTATAGCGTGGAGGCCTCAACCCCGGCCGCTCTCCACCTCACCCTGTTCTGGCGCGCTGAAGCAACGCGCGCCGGCGACTGGACAGTGGCGCTCCTGCTGCTCGACCCTGCCGGGCGCGTCGCGGCCCAGGCTGACTCGCCTCCGGTGGCCGACGGACATACGTACCCCACCCGTCTCTGGGACAGTGGCGAGCAGGTGGTTGACGCGCACCGCCTCTCGCTGCCCGCCGGCCTCCCGTGCCCCGGGTCCCCGGCACACCTGTCCCGGTGTCCTCCCGAAGGACACCGGGACAGGTGTTCGGGAGGGGACGGGGAATACCGGTTGGTCTTTGGCCTGTACGACCCGGCCAGCGGCGCCCGTTTGCCCATCACCGGCGAGGGACCGCTTGAACTGCGGGATGACCTGTTCTGGCTGGATGTCCCTCTCGCCCCGCCGGCGTGCCGTCCGTGAGCCGCCGAAGGTCCCCGACAGGGGGTCGAAGGTCCCCGACAGGGGGTCGAAGGTCCCCGATAAGGGATTGCGCGGGCCGGCGATCTTCCTGCCCCCTGTTGGGGATCTTCGACTGATGCGCTCCGAGACCTCGTTCCGACTCTGGCTGGCGCTTATTCTGGCGGCGTACCTGCTGCTCGGCAGCGCCTACGCCATCACCACGCCCATCTTCGAGAAGCCCGACGAAAACTGGCACTTCTTCACCGTGCTGTACATCAAGGAGCAGCGGCGGTTGCCAGTGGTGCGCCTCGACGAGCAGACTGACTACCGGCAGGAGGGGGCGCAGGCCCCGCTCTATTATGTCCTGGCGGCGCTGGCCATCGCGCCAATTGACACCTCCGACGCGCCGGCCCTGCTGCAGGCCAATCCGCAGGCCAATCGCGGCGACCCGGGGCGACCCGGCAACCGCAACTCGTTCATCCACCCGCCCGCGCAGGACTTCCCCGCGGCCGGTGCGGCCCGCGCGGAATACGTAGCCCGCCTGCTCTCGCTCCTGTTCGGATCCCTTGCGGTGGCCGGCGTCGCCCTGCTGCTGCGCGAGCTGCTGCCCGGGCAGTTGGCGCCGGGGCTGGTTACCGCCGCGCTGGTTGCCTTCACGCCGCAGTGGTTGTTCATCGCCAGCTCGGTCAGCAACGACGCGCTCTTCGCCGGCCTGTGCGCGCTGGTGCTCTGGCTGCTGGCCTCGGTGATGCGGCGCCCCGCCACTCGCGGGCGGCTGCTCTGGCTGGGGGTGCTGCTTGGCCTGGCCATGCTGGCCAAGGCCGGAGGCGCGGTTCTGGCCGCCTTCTGCGCGCCCGTGCTGTTGCTCGCCTATCGCCGCCAGCGCCTCCCGCCCGGCTTGCGCACCTCCCTGGTGGAGGTCTACCTGCAAGTCTACCTTCCGGCTGCCCTGCTGGCCGGCTGGTGGTACCTGCGCAACCTGGCGCTGTACGGCGATCCCACTGCCCTCACCGTGCTCGGCGGCCTGAGCGGCTGGCGCGCCGATTCAGGCTACTCCTTTGCGGAACTGCTGGGCGAATTTCGCGGCTTGCGCTGGTCGTACTGGGGACTGTTTGGCTGGTTTAACATCCTGCTCCCGCTGTGGGTCTACGCCCTGCTGGACGCGCTCACCGCGCTGGCCGCAGCCGGCGTGGCCCTGCGCCTGTGGCGTCGCCCCGAGGAGCGCGATGGGCTGCTGCTGCTGCTGGCCTGGGCGGGCGTGGGGCTGCTGGTGCTTATCCCGTGGACCATAAAAACCCGCGCCAGCCAGGGGCGCCTGCTGTACGCGCAGGTCGCGGCGCTACACGGGTTGTTCGCCCTCGGGCTGGAGCGACTGGCCGGGCGGCGCGCACTGCTGGCGGCGCCGGCGGCC
>CAYZNA010000128.1:0-449 GCA_964478665.1 uncultured Anaerolineales bacterium | reverse complement strand
CCTTTTTTGCGCTGGCCGCCTTCACGCCCTTCGCGGTGATTGCCCCGCAGTACGCCCGCCCCGCCAGCGTTCCGCTGTACGGGCGACCCGCCGGGTCGCCCCTGCCCTTTGCCGGCGGGCTGCGATTGCTGGCAGTGGAAGCGCCCGGCGCGGTGGACCCCGGCGGGACGGCGACCCTCACCCTGTACTGGCAGGCTGACCGCTCGCAGACCCGCGATCTTCTGCTGCACCTGCGCCTGCTGGGGCGCGACCTTGAGCCGGTGGCCTCCAGCGATAGCTACCCGGGATGGGGGACATGGCCGGTGGCCCTGTGGACGCCGGGGCAGGTTTACCGCGACACGTACCGCCTGCCGGTGGCCCCCTCCGCGCCCACCCCGGCGCTGGCGCGCTGGGCGCTGTGGCTCGAGGATCGCACCACCGGGGAGGCGTCCTCCCCGCTCACCGGGCCG
>CAYZNA010000127.1:0-9116 GCA_964478665.1 uncultured Anaerolineales bacterium | reverse complement strand
GGGATGACCGGCACGGGGACGACCGGCATAGGGATGCCGGTCCTGCGGTCCGGGTTCAGAACACCAATACCCCGCGGATATTCTTCCCGGCCAGCATGTCGTCGTAGCCCTGGTTGATCTGATCGAGCGCGTAGCGAGCGGTGATCAGCTCGTCCAGTTTGATCTGGCCGTGGGCGTACATGTGCAGCAGCTTCGGGATTTCCACCTGCGCGTTGCTTGTCCCGTAGAGCGTGCCCATCAGCGTCTTCTGGCCCAGCACCAGTTGCAGCGGGCTGATGGGCAGGCTGTCCACCGTGGCCGGCGTCAGCCCGACCACCACCACCGTGCCCAATTTGGCGGTGGCCGCAAAGGCCTGAGCGATGGTCTCCGGGCCAGAGATGGCCTCGAAGGCGCAATCCACCCCGGCGCCGCCGGTGATCTCCAGCACCCGGCCCACCACCTCTTCCCGGCTGGCATCAATGGTGTGGGTGGCGCCGAAGTCACGCGCCCATTCCAGCTTGCGCGGCACGAGGTCGGCGGCGATGATGGTGCTGGCGGAGGCCGCCCGCGCCCCCTGAATCACATTCATGCCCACGCCCCCTACCCCGATCACCAGCGCGCTGCTCCCCGGCCGGACGCGGGCGCGGGTGACGGCGGCGTTGAAGCCGCCCACCACGCCGCAGCCCACCAGACAGGCCGCCTCCAGCGGGTAGCTGCGGTCAATCACGCAGGCGGAATCCTGATGCACCACGGCGTACTCGCTGAAGGCGCCCAACATGCAGAACTGGCCCACCGCCTGCCCGGCCCGGTTGCGCAGCCGGTAGGTGCCGTCCGGCAGCGGCCCCGCCGCGATTTTCGGGCCGAGCACGCAGGCGCTGGTCAGACCGGACTGGCAGTAGCGGCAGTGGCCACAGGAGGGGATAAAGGTGAGCACCACGTGATCGCCGGGCCGCACGCGGGTCACCCCCGGCCCGACCGCCTCCACCACGCCGGCGCCCTCGTGGCCCAGCACCATCGGGCGCATGCCCACCGGGCGCTTCCCGGCCATCACGTGATGATCCGAGTGGCACAGGCCGACCGCGGCCAGCTTCACCCGCACCTCGCCGGCGTGCGGCTCGTCCAGCTCCAGAGGCTCGATGACCAGTGGCTGGCCCGGCTGGTATGTCACTGCTGCGTGTGTTTTCATCGGGTGTCTCCTCCCCGGCACCCCCCGGCACCCCCCGGCACCCCCCGGCACCCCCCGGCACCCCCCGGCACCTGCGTCCGGGGCAGGTGTGCGTCCGGGGCAGGTGTGCGTCCGGGGCAGGTGTGCGTCCGGGGCAGGTGTGCCCATCGTCTGACCGTGGCGGGCTTATTCTACTTGAATCAGTGGAGGGGCGCCACACGGCCAGCCGCGCGTGCACACGACAGGCCCCCTTAGCATATCCGATCAGAATTGGGTACAATACCCGGCAGTCATGGCCTCCCCCCTCTCCCGCCGTAACTTCCTCAAACTGGCCGCCGCCGGCCTGGGCAGCCTCCCGCTCCGCTTCGCTCTGGGGACTATAGTGGCGCTGCCCCGCAGCCTGCACGCTGCGCCCGCCCGCCCCCTGCCCCCGGAAGACCAGCCCGGCCCCCCATTGTACGGGCGGGTGCAGGCCCCGGCGCTGTACAGCTACCGCGACCCCTCGCGCAGCAGCCCCCGGCTGGGGGTGCAGTTCTTCGATCAGGTCTTCCCGCTGTACGCCCGCGTGCCGGGCGAGCCGGTGCGCAAATCCAACCCGTACTGGGTCCGCGTGGCCGGAGCGTACCTGCACTCCTCCTACGTGCAACCCATCCGCCCGCAGCGCAACGCCCCGATCCGCGCGGTCCCGCCGGGCGGCTTTGCCGGCGAGATCACCGCGCCCTACGTGGACGCCCGCGCACGGCCCGATCCCTACGGCCTGATTCTGTACCGCCTGTACTTTCAGAGCGCGCATTGGGTGGTCGGGACAGTCTACGATTTCAAGGATCATCCGTGGTACAAGCTGCACGACGAGCGGCTGGACATCCATTACTACGTGCCAGCGGCGACCGTGCGCCCGGTCCCGCCCGCGGAACTGGCCCCGCTCGCGCCGGGCACGCCGGGCAAGCGCATCGTGGTCAGCCTGGGGCAGCAGCGCCTGTGGGCCTACGAGGGCGACCGGCTGCTGCTGGATACCCGCATCGCCTCCGGGGCGCGCATCTACAAAGACGAGGCCTTCACCGGCAAGTACCTCACCCCGACCGGCAGCTTCCGGGTGGACCGCAAACAGCCCCACCGGCACATGGGCAACGGCGGGCTGGCCGCCGAGAGCGACTACGAGCTGCCCGGCGTACCCTGGGTGAGCTACTTCCACTGGACCGGGGTGGCCTTCCACGGCACCTACTGGCACAACGATTACGGCTACCCCCAGAGTCAGGGTTGCATCAACATGACCCCGGAAGACGCCCGCTGGATCTACCGCTGGACCGACCCGCAGCCGCAGTACGCGCAGGACGTGGTGCCGGGAGAGGGCACCGAAGTGGAAGTAACAGCATGACCTCCCGGCGTTCCTTCCTAAAGCTGACCGCTGCCGCCCTGGCCGGACTGGCGCTCCCCCGCCCCCGCGCCCCCCTCCTCCCCCACTCCCCCGCTCCCCCACCCGACCGCCCCTCCGGGCTGCTGGGGCGGGCCCTGCTGATCTACGTCTCGATCTACAGCCGGCCCTCGGTCTTTGGCCGGGTGCTGGCGCGCTACGACCGCGACGAACTCATCCCGCTGTACGAAATGGTCACCGGCGAGGACCACAACTCCCGGCCGCAGGACTGGTACCGCTGCGCGGGCGGCTACGTGTATCACGCCAACATCCAGCCGGTGCGGGTGAGCCTCAACCCGCCCCTGGCCCGGGTCCCCGAGCAGGGCCAGTTGCTGGAGATCAGCGTGCCCTACGTGGACGCCTACCGCTGGCCCCCGCGTGTGGTAAGCGGGGGCCGGCCCGCGCAGCGCGATCAACCGCGCTACCGGCTGTACTACGCCACCACGCACTGGGCCTACGGCGTGGTCTTCGACGCCGACCGCCGCCCGTGGTACAGCCTGTACGACGACCGCATCAACGAGACCTACTTCGTGCGCGCCGAGTACGCCCGTCCGGTCCCGGCCGAGGAACTCGCGCCGCTCTCGCCGGAGACGCCGCCCGAGCAAAAGCGCCTCGAACTGGACACGACCGGCATGTGGCTAACTGCCTACGAGGGAGAGAGGCTGGTCAGGCAGGAGCGCATGGCCGCCGGGGCGGTTTTCAAGTTGGGCGAGGGCAAAGTGAGCGACTACCGCACACCGCCGGGGGAATACGCCATTGACCGCAAGCGCGCCTCGCGCCACATGGCAGCCGGGGACCTGGCGGCGGACGACGCCTACGACCTGCCCGGCGTACCCTGGGTGAGCTACTTCAACGGCGGCATCGCCTTTCACGGCACGTACTGGCACAACGTCTTCGGCACAGCCCAGAGCCACGGCTGCATCAACCTGACCCCGGAAGCGGCAAAGTGGGTCTATCGCTGGAGCCTGCCCGCGCCGCTGCCGCGCGAGCGGCTGACCGAGGGCGCGGGAACGCGGGTGCTGGTTCGCTGACCGGCCGGGGGATGCAATACCACACCCAACTGCATGCTTCCGATCACTCGGACTTCGATGCGCCAGGCCCAGGGCTTGCCGCATCCCTCCCCTCAGGCGGGGAGCACGGAATCACGGCACAGGGCCTGTGAGCGTGAACTTGCTATGCGGTGCGGCAATGCTATAATACGCCTCGTACCGGCGCTGATGTCTCACCCAACGTGTGCACACAAAGTCTGTCAGAAGAATCTCCGCAATTGGTGTGCGGGCGGGGTACCCCGCCCGCACACCCGAATTGCCGGGTACACCGCTGACAAGTTCTGTGTGCGCAGCACGTAAGGAGGATCAAAGGTGGCAACAATTCACTTCCACTCCGTACGTCGCCTTCGTTTCTGCCTCTGCCTGTTCGTCCTGCTCTCGCTGTTCCGGCTGCCTCCGGCTGCTGCGCACACAGCCACCCACGGTCTACCATCCGGGCACGCCATGACCGGCAGTCCGACGATCGCCGCTCCCGGCGACACCACACGCGTTTCAGTTGCCTCTGACGGCGCGCAGGCGGATGGCTACTCTGATGCCCCCTCGATCTCTCCCACCGGGCGTTTCGTGGCATTTTTCTCGGCGGCCGACAACCTGGTAAGCCACGACACCAACCACACGGGTGACGTCTTCGTCCATGACCGAAAAAGCGGGCAGACCCTGCGCGCCTCCGTAGGCTACGACGGCCAGCAGGGAAACGGCGCCTCAGATTCCGCGGCCATTTCCGCCAACGGGCGTTTCGTGGCGTTTCGCTCCGCCGCCAACAACCTGGTGAGCGACGATACAAACCGCGTGAACGACATCTTTGTCCGCGGTCTGTTAGCGGGGACGGCTGTGCGCGTTTCGGTAGCCTCCGACGGGAGCCAGGGAAACGGCACGTCGGGCTCCACCTCGATCTCGGCCAGCGGACGTATCATCGCCTTCAACTCGGACGCCGATAACCTGATCCCCGACGATACCAATCGCACAACCGACGCCTTCGTGCGCGACATATTGACCGGCGCGACCACACGCATCTCGGTCGCCTCCGACGGCGCGCCGGGGAACGGCGTGTCGAACAGCCCGGTGATCTCCGCCAGCGGGCGTTACGTGGCGTTTCGTTCCTCGGCCTCGAATCTGGTGGCCGGCGATTCCAACGGCCTCCCGGACATCTTCGTCCACGACCGAGAAACCGGAGAAACCACCCGCGTCTCGGTCGCCTCCGATGGTACCCAGGGGAACGGCATCGCCGATTTGCCAGTCATTTCGGCCAGTGGCCGCTACGTGGCCTTTCGATCGGAGGCCAGCAATCTGGTTCCGGGCGACACCAACCGTTGGAGTGACATCTTTGTCCACGACCGAGAAACCGGAGAGACCACACGCGTTTCGATCGCCTCCGATGGCGCCCAGGGAGATGGACCTTGCGGGCGGCCGGCCATCACCGCTATCGGCATCTACGTGGCCTTTGCCTCCGCTGCCACCAATCTGGTGAGCGGCGATACCAACGCCAGCTACGACGTCTTTGTCCACAACCGGGAGACGGGAGAGACAACACGGGTTTCGGTCGCCTCCGACGGCACCCAGGGAAATGCCGATTCCGAGGAACCGGCGCTGTCGGCCTGGGGGCAGTACGTAGCGTTCGAATCCTTTGCCAGTCACCTGGTAAACGGCGACACCAACGGGTCGCAGGACGTCTTCGTCCGCGAGCGCTGAATTTGTTGGGACCACCCTGCTGGTGATCACCGCCGCGCTTTACGGCATCGTTATGCTGGCCCCGGTCCAGGACCGCGCCGAGCTGTATTTGCCACCGCTGCGCCCCGGTCCCTCCCGCTACTCGTATCGGAAACGCCGCACCCCCAGCGCAAAGAGCAGCAGCGCGAAGCCCAGCAGCACCAGCGTTTCCAGTAGCACGCCCTGCGGCCCCTGCCCGCGCACGATCACATCGGTGAAGCCGCGCATGGCCCAGGTGGTCGGCAGCGCCTTCGCCACCATCTGATAGGCCGGCGGCGTGATCTCCAGCGGGACCCATGCCCCGCCCAGCGGCGCGAGCAAGAACGTGCCCAGCGACCCCCAGCCGGCGGCCTGCCCCTCGGTCTTCGCCAGCGTGGCCAGCAACAGCCCCAGCGCGGTGGCCGCCAGCCCGAAGCCCACCGCCACCATCAGCAGCGCCAGCGGCGAGCGTCCCCACTGCACCCCGAACAACAGCGCGCCGGCCACCGCCATCACAACC
This sequence comes from uncultured Anaerolineales bacterium, assembly GCA_964478665.1. GTDB lineage: Bacteria > Chloroflexota > Anaerolineae > Anaerolineales > CAYZNA01 > CAYZNA01. The sequence goes on along the minus strand of CAYZNA010000127.1, from coordinate 3,306 downwards.
ATCTGCAAAAACCCCATAGAGAAGCGCCCCAGAATCTTGCCGCCCAGGATGGTCCAGCGGGGCGCGGGCGTGGTAACCAGCCGGCGCAGGGTGCCGGCTGCGCGTTCGGCCGCCAGCACCGCCGCCCCGGCCAGCAGCGTGGCCAGCACCCAGGTCACCAACTGCCCCGGCGAGGAAAGCGCAAACCCACTGGCGACCAATTGCTCGTTCACCTCGGAGGCCTGGGTGGCAGCCACAGCTACCGGCGGGGCGGCGGAGGGCTTCCCCGCCATCTCCAGCGCGTCGCGGAAGTAAGCTTCCTGCTCGGCGGCGGAGGCAAAGGGCCTCATCGCCTGCGCCTCTTCCACGCTCATCTGAGCAGCCAGCAGGTTGCCGCTCACCCGGACGGCCGCGGCCCGCACTTCTTCCGCCACCGCAGGCGCCCGATTATCGCCCACTGACTGCAAGGCGACCTCCGCGTTCCCCCCGGCCAACAGCGCACCGGTGAAGCCGGCCGGCAACGTGACCACCGCGGCGACCTCTTGCCCACCGGAGGGAATGGCAGAGGCGCTGTCTTCCATGGCGCCAAAGGCAGTCAACGCCGCGGCCTCGTCCATGGTTTCGGCGCGCACCACCGTGGAGGCGGCCAGCGCGGCGGCAAAATCGCGCGCCAGCGCGCCGCCATCGTGATCTACCAGCGCCACCGGAATGCGGGCATCTGCGTCCGGGTCGCCGGCGCCGCCGGTGGCCAGGCCAATCACAGCCGTGAACAGCAGCGGCAGGATGAGAAAGGACAGCCAGGTGCTGCGGTCGGCAAACTCGACCTTCAGACCGTTGACCGCAATGGCAAACAACTGCTTCATTTTACAATCCTCCGAAAGCCAATCAGCGCCACGCCGAAGAACAGGGCGGTGAGCGCGACCAGCGCAGCATACACCCCGGCCAGCTCGGAGAGCGAGGCGCCGGCAGCCAGCTTCTGATAGCCTTCGATCCCCCACGCATTCGGCCCCAGCAGGCTGAGCGTTCGCAGCCAGGCCGGGTAAGCAACCCGCGGCACGAAGTTGCCGCCCACGGCGGCCAGCACCATCACCACTGAACCGCCAATGGCCGCCGCCTGCGCGGCAGTCTTTGCCACCCCGGCAAACATCAGCCCCATGGCTGCCACGGCAGCCACGGTCAGCAGGGTGTGCAGCGCCACCCCGGCCGCGTTGCCCCATTTCACGCCCATCAGAAGAGCGGTAACAGTGATCAGCACCGCCATCTGCAGCACGCCGGTAGCAAACACGCCTGCCACCTTGCCGCCCATCAGTTCCCACGCGCGGGTGGGTGTGGAGCGCAGGCGGGCAAGGGTGCCGGTTTCGCGTTCCGCCAGCAAGCTGCGGCTGGAGGAGGCCAGGGTGAACATCAGGAATAGAATCGCCATGCTGGGGGCGTAGTAGGCCAGATAGTTGAAGCCCTCCGCGCCGGCCGCGCCGGCGACCTGAGAAACGCTGATGGGCTGCCGGTTGACCGATTGCAGCGCCACGCGCTCCCCGATCTGTGGGGCCACCTGCCCGATCTGCGCTGCCTCCAGCCGCCCCGACCCGACCAGTCCGGCCACCGTGACTTGCGCCCCGACCGTCCCGGCTGCCACTTGCTGCGCGAAGCGTTCCACGACGCTGCGCACCACGCCGGCCCCGATGGAGCGTCCCGGATTCTGGTACACCTCGATCTGCGCCGCGGCCTCGGCGGCGTCGCCCTTCATCACCCGACCGGTCATGCCGGCCGGGATGAGTATGGCAGCAGCCGCCTGGTCGTCATCCACCAGCTTGCGGGCCTCGGCCGGGCTGGCGGCCGCGCTCACCGCCAGCAGTTCGCTCAGCGCCGGAGACCGAAAGGCCTCCACCAGCGCCCGGCCCAGCTCGCCTTCGTCTGCGTTCACCACCGCGACCGGAATCTGGCGCAGCCCGGCGTTCTGCCCGCTCACCCCGGAAAAAGCGAAATTCATCACCAGGGTCAATCCCAGCGGAGCGACCAGCATCAGCAGCAGAGCCGTGCGGTCTCGCAGAATGATGGTTACTTCTTTGCGCGTAATCGCAAGTATCTTCTTCATAGATCTGACCTTTCACTGCCGGGGACACGAAGAGGCTCAGAGACCCGCCGGTACACCTTTGGGCCTGAAAAAGTATAACTTCCCGGTTTCAGACCCTAAGGGTCTCGAAGACCCTTAGGGTCTTGACGGAACTTATTCTTTTACGGACCCTTTGAGAAGCTTTGCGCCCTTCCCGCCTTTGCGGTGAAACTCCGTTCAATCCCGCAGCGCCCGCCCGGTGAGGTGCAGGAACACCGCCTCCAGGTTCGGCTCCTCGATGGTAACGCCGGACACCTTCACGCCCTGCTGGTTGGCGACTGTGATCAGGTCCGGCAGGGCGGCATTGCCGTCCTCGGCCAGGGCGCGCACCGTCCCATCGTCGGCACTTACGCGGGTGACGCCGGGCACCTTGCCCAGCGCGGCCAGCAGCTCCGGGGAGGAGTGCTCGGCCGCGATCTTCAGCTCGACCGCTTCTTCTTCGCCCACCAGTTGCGTGAGTTCCGCCTGCGTGCCCAGCGCAATCAGCTTGCCGTGGTCAATGATGCCGATGCGATCGCTCAGCTCCTCGGCCTCTCCCATGTAGTGAGTGGTGTAGAGCACGGTCATGCCCCGCTGGTTGAGCGACTTGACCATATCCAGGATGTTGCGCCGGCTCTGCGGGTCAATGCCCACCGTCGGCTCGTCCATGAACACGATCTGCGGTTTGTGCAGCAGGCCCACTCCGATGTTGATGCGGCGTTTCATGCCGCCGGAGTACGTCTCAATGCGCTCCTTCGCCCGCTCGCGCAGGCCCACGGTCTCCAGCACTTCCTCCACCCGGTCTCGCAGCGCGGCGCCGCCCATGCCGTACATCCGGCCCCAGAAGAGCATATTCTCGCGGGCGCTCAGCGTGGGATACAGGGCGATCTCCTGCGGCACCACCCCGATGGCGCGCTTGACCGCCAGCGCCTCGCTGCGAATCGAGCGCCCGGCGACAGTCGCGTCGCCGCCGGTTGGCTCCAGCAGGCCGGAGAGCATGGAAATGGTGGTGGTCTTGCCCGCGCCGTTGGGGCCGAGCAGGCTGAAGACCTCGCCGCGACGGATGCCAAAGGTGACGCCCTGCACGGCGTGGTTCTGGCCGAAGGATTTGTGTAAGTCGTTGGTCACAAGGATCATGTCAGACATAGTGTTGACCTGTGCTTCCATTGCAGTTATCCCTCCATAAGGGTCTGTAAAAATATAAGTTCCAGAGTCAACCGGGCGGGGCCGCTCCAGAG
>CAYZNA010000126.1:2529-9118 GCA_964478665.1 uncultured Anaerolineales bacterium | reverse complement strand
CCGTGCGCTCCTCGGCGACGAGGCTTACGGCAGAAATGGCGAACTGTTTGCTCGGATGTGGCAGTCCGATGGTGACGGTCGTGCCGCCGCGCCGCGTGGCCTGCTAGGCCTGAACCAGCACCCGCTCGTTTCCGACGCTCTCGAAGGCATAGCGCGCCCCGCCGTGTGTCAGGTCTTTGATTGCCTGCGCCGGATCGCCCGCGCTGGCGTTGACGGTGTGCGTCGCGCCCGGATTGCAGGTGGCGCACGACGCCGCGCCAGCGCGGGGGCGAGCCGGAGGCCTCACCCTCGGGGCTGTCCTGCACGATGCGGATGATGAAGGAGGTGATAACTTTGGGAGGAGGACTCAAAACGGCCACCTGCTCTTGTGTTCTGCACACAATAGCAGGTGGCCGTTCCGGGGGCGCTACACTGGCGTTATATAGTCGCTACAAAGGAAGACGCCTACTTCGGCAATCTGGCGGCGTCTGAAACGCAGGCCTCAGGGGATTCACTCATCCGGCTTATGGGGAGTTAGGCCGCGCCCGATCACCGTCCGTTTGAGGCGCTCGATTTCGGCGCGGATTTCACGCAACTCTTCAGCGTGCAGCCGCTCGTAAGCCTCGATCCGTTGCTCCAAGCGCAGCAGACGAAGCAGGAGGGCCTCATCAACGGCTGGTGGAACAGGTTGCTCAGCCATTGCCGACGAGGTGGACGGTGTTCCGGCAGACCGTCTCGGCCGGGCAAACGCCCAGCCGCTCCGGTGCGCTGTAGAGGTGCATCTTCCGGCCGCGCACATAGCCGGCCAAGGTGAGACCCCACGCCCGCGCCAGCCGCACGGCCAAGTTGGTGGGGGAGTTGCGCGAGGCCACCAGCGGCACACCGAGGCTGGCCGCTTTGGAAAGCATCTCGGTCGAGATACGGCCGGTCGTCAGCAGGATGCGGCCGCCGGTGGGGATGTTCCTCATCAGACCGAGGCCGGCGATCTTGTCGAAGGTGTTGTGCCGGCCCACATCGTGGGCGATCAGCAGCAGGTCGCGGCCATCGCTGAGGGCCGAAGTATGGAAGCCGCCCATCGTCCGGTAAGGCTCGGCGGCCCGGCCCAGCATCTGCCCCATCTGGTCGTACACTTGGGCCGGGGTGAGGCGCAGGCCGGTGTTCAACCGATGGCGGGCCGCGGCCAAGTCGTAGAAGGTCACCCCGCCCGCGCAGCCCGAGGTCAAACGAGGCCGCAGCGGAAGCGAGGTCACCTCGCGCCTGAGGCGAATCTCCACGCCCACTTCCCCTGCCTCCCGAATCGCCACGTCCGCCACATCATCTAACGCGGCGATCAGACCTTCGGTCCGCAGAAAGCCCAACGCCAGCGCGTCGAGGTCGCAGGGGGTGCACAACAGCGTCACCCACTTTTCGCCGTTGACGTACAGGGTGCAGGCGGCCTCGCGAATAACGGGCTTGCGGCCGATGGTCGCCGCGTCGCCATCCAGTTCGAGGTAGGTGAGTTCATCATTGGAGTCGGGCATGGTTACTGGGTGTGAGAGTCGGCGTCCAGCGCCGCCACGTCCATATCCAGCGTCAGGATGCGTTCCAGCGGCAGCGGCGCGGGGTCGGAGATTTCGCGGAAGTCGGCCACTTTCAGGTAGCGCCCGCATGCATCACATACATAGAGACGGTAGCGGCCATCGGGAGCGGGGTAGTAACCCAGGCAGGCCGAGTTGGTTTCCCCGCAGTATGGGCAGCCGACGCGCTGATAGGCCCACTCGTGATCGCAACGGGAACATAGCAGCCGCCGCGCGCCGGAGCCGGCCACCAGGCAGGCAAAATCCGCCTCGCCGCCGCAGACCGGGCAGCGGGGGCGATACCACACGTCTTCGTGTTCGGCGGCCAGCGGGCCCAGGGCTTCGGCGCAGGCGCGCAAGGTTGGGTAGAAGGCGTGGACGAAGGCTAAGGTGAGCAGGGCGGGGTCGGCCCCATCGCCGGCTGCCAGATGGCCGTCGCGCGGGTAACGGGCGGCCTGCTCACGCAGTTCCGGGGTGGCGGCCCGATCGCGAAGGGCGGCGAAATCCGCTGCCAGATCGGGTCGGTGATGCGCGGCAAGGTCGCAGACGCGGATGAAGAGGGTCGTCCAAGTCTCCCAGTTCACCTCGGGAGGTCGGGCGGCGAGCAGAGGCGTTCCGCGTTCGAGGAGCGCGCGTACTTCGGAGGGCGAAAAGACCGGCGGCGGGAGAGGGGCGACCGCGGCGCGCGCCTCGATCAGCGCCAGGTGCAGGTCAACGCTTGGGCCCAGGTGCGGAAATTCGCCGCGGGCCCGGCGCAGGCGGTCGGCGAGGGTGTTCATGATCTCATAGGCTATGACAACGGAGGCGCGGGGACACGGAGATACGGCGATATCTCCATGTCCCACTCCCCGTGTTTTGTCAGTCTCCAGCAGTTTTCTGCTGGCCTTTCACCCGTTCCAGCCACAGGCTGTGATGCTCGGCGGCATACGCCTCGGTGACGGAACCTTCGACCATGGCAGTAATGGACTCGCGCGTCAGCGGGTGGATGCCGACGAGGTACACGTGGAGGATGAACCAGGCCGTCGTGGCGATCACGGACAGGTCGTGCAGGATGACCGCCCAGCGGAAGAGGCCCACCGGCACGACGCCCTTGCCGAACCACATCAGCAGACCGGTGACGACGAACACCCAAAAGCCGATGAATTGGGTGAGGGCGTTGAGTTTCTGGCCAGCGTTGTACTTGCCCTGCGGCGGTAGTTGCTCCTTGCGGCTATAGGTGTAGAAGGCCCACGCGCCGCGCAGCCAGGCAAAATCGCTCGCGCCCCATTTGAACATCTCGCGCAGGCTCTCGAAGAACTCGCCCGGGCTGAAGACCAGGTAGATCAGCGGCGAAAACATGAAGACCAGCGCCGCAATTCGGTGCGCCAGCCGCGCCGCTTCCCCGGCCTCGCCAGTGGTGAACGGACGCAGGCCGGGGGTATAGAGAAACAAGCCGGTGCCCAGCAGGACGGTGAAGGCGAGGAAATGCAGCCAGTGAGCCAGCCGCTCGGGCGCTTTGAAACGCACGACAGTGTTCATATCAGCCCTCCTTCGACGAGGCTTTGACCTGGGCGGCGGCCTGGCGCCGGCTGATAATCCAGGACAACGCTATCCCGGCCGCTGCGAGCAGGGTCACGCCGTACCCAGCCGGCTGGACGCCCTTCTGCCACACCGTCGCGGAGGCCGGATACTGCGGGGCTTCGGGCAGGCCGTAGGCTGAGGGCGGCGCGGTCAGCACGTACACGCGGCCCAGCCCGCCGAGTTGAGTCTCGCCATACAGGTTGGCCTCCGGGTAGCCGCGCGCCTTGAGGGCCTCCACGCGGGCCTTGGCTTTGGTCAGCATCGCCTCACGTTCGCCCCAGTCCAGCGCGCCGGCCGGGCAGGTTTTCACACAGGCCGGTTTCATCCCCTCCGACAGGCGATCCTGGCAGAAGTTGCATTTGGTCGCCTTCGCCTCGCCGGTAAAGAGGTTGATCGTCTCCAGGCGCGGGATGCCGAAGGGGCAGAACTGGGCGCAATAGCCGCAGCCGTTGCACAGGTCGCGCTCCAGGGTGATCGCGCCCGTCTCGTTGTACTTAAGGGCGGAGGTGGGACAGACGTCGGCGCAGGCGGCCTGGGTGCAGTGCAGGCAGCCCTGCTTGAGGAACAGCCACTGGAAGCGCCCACCGCTTTCGTACTCGTGGAAGGTGATGCGCGTCCAGGTGTGAGCCGAGAGATCGGTCGGGTTCTCGTAACTGCCAGTCTGTTGGGTCTGCGTTTCCGGCAGGTCCCACCACTGCTTGCAGGCCACCTGGCAGCCCCGGCAGGCGGTGCACTTGGATGTGTCAATCAGCATAGCCATGCGTGCCATGGGTCACCTCCTACGCCTTCTGTAAGTCCACGAGGAAGGCTTTGTATTCGGGGATCGCCGTGTTCCCGTCGCCCACGTGCGGGGTGAGATCGTTGGCGCTGTCGCCAGTGGCGATGCCCTGCCACGAGTAGTGCCATGGCATGCCGATGTGGTGGACGGTCTTGCCGTCAATGGCGTACGGCTTCCAGCGGGCGGTGACCATGGCCACGGCTTTGATCTGGCCGCGCGCGCTCGAGACGAGCACCTGCTCACCGTTCCGGATTCCCTTCTCGGCGGCCAGTTCCTGGCTGATCTCGACGAACATGCCCGGCTGAGCCTCGGAGAGCCAGCCCAGGTAGCGGCTCATCGCGCCGGACTGCCAGTGCTCGGTCAGGCGGTAGGTGGTGCAGACGATGGGGAACTTGTCGGGCGTGCCCCAGTTGTCGCCGATATCTTTGCCCTCGTCGGTCTTCCAGACTTTGACGACGGGATTGAACTGAGTGGCAGACAGCAGGTTCTTGATGGGCGATTCGACCGGCTCGTAGTGTTCGGGCAGCGGGCCTTCGTTGAGTGAGCCGAATAACCCGCCCTTGCCGTCGGTGCGCATGATGAACGGGTCCTTGCCGCCGGCCGCGTCGGGGGCTTTGGTGACGACGAAGTCGGGCACGTCGTAGCCCACCCACTTGCCGAGGATCGGCTTGCCCTCGGCGTCCTTCGTGCCGCTGTCCACAGTCGCGTCCCACCAGATCAGTTTCTTGTCGTCGGCCCAGGGGTTGCCACTGGCATCGGCGGAAGCGCGGTTGTAGACGATGCGGCGGTTGGCCGGCCAGGCGAAACCCCAGTAGAGGTAACTGCCCATGCCGCCGGGGTCTTTCTGCCCGCGCCGTTTGGCCGCCGGCATGGACACACCCGTGCCGTCGTCGGCCGGGGCGAAGTAGCCGGTGTAAATCCAGCAGCCGGCGGCAGTGTTGCCATCGGCGGTCAGTTTGGCGAAGGTGGACAAGATGTCGCCTTTCTTGCCGACGACGTTGCCCTTGTCGTCGGTGACGGTGGCAGCGTAGTAGCCGTTGATCTCGCGGGCCACCTTCTCTGCGTCCGGCGGGTCGCCGTAGTCCCAGGCCAGGTCGAGGATCGGGCGGTCCTTGGCGGCGGTGCTGCCGGCGTAGGCCGCCTGGATGGCTTTCATCATCCGGTCAATGATCCAGATGTCTTCTTTTGCGTCGCCGGGCGGCGCCGCGATCTTGTTGCGCCACTGAATCAGCCGGCCGCTGGTGACGATGGAGCCGGCCTTCTCGACAGCGTCGGCGGCGGGGAGCAGGAAGACCTCGGTCTTCACGTCGGCCGGGTTGACGCCGGGCGCGCGCCAGAAGGAACTGGTCTCGATATCGAACAGCTCCATCACCACCATCCAGTCCAGGTTCTCAAAGCCTTTGCGCTCCAGCCGGGCGTTGGGACCGCAGACGTAGGGGTTCTGGCCCATCACGAACAGGCCCTTGATCGCGCCGGCGTACATGGCCTCGAACAACGGAATCCACGAGTGATCGCCCGCGGACTTGGGCAGATAGTCGAAGGCGAAGTCGTTTTCGGCGGTGGCCGCGTCGCCCCACCAGGCTTTGAGCAGGCTGACGAAGAACTTCGGGAAGTTGGTCCAGTAGGAGGTCTTGGGCGTGTTCTTTTCTACGTAGGTCTTGAAGTCCGGGTGCGCCGCCGCGCTGGGGGCCGCGAGGTAGCCCGGCAGGACGTTGAACAGCACCGCCAGGTCGGTGGAGCCTTGCACGTTGGATTCGCCGCGCAGGGCGTTGACGCCGCCGCCGGGGACGCCGATGTTGCCCAGCAGGAGTTGGACCATGGCCATGACGCGCACGTTCTGCGAGCCGACGGTGTGCTGGGTCTGCCCCATGGCGTAGAGGATGGTGCCGGACTTGCCCGGCTGACCGGTGGCGGCGAAGGCGTCGTACACTTCCTTCAGTTTGTCCACCGGCGTGCCGGTGATGCGCGAGACGGTGTCCAGAGTGTAGCGGGCGTAGTGCCGCCTGAGGATCTGGAAGACGGACTGCGGGTCCTGCAGCGTCGGGTCGCTGAGGGTGGCGGTCTTCTCGACTTCCTGCCCGGTGGCCGGGTCGGTGACCTTTTCGGTCTTGGTCTGATACCCCCAGGTGGCACGGTCGTACTTCTTCTTCTCGGCGTCGAAGCCGGAGAACAGGCCATCGAGGTCGGCCGGGCCTTCGTAGTCGGGGTGGATCAGGAAGGAGGCGTTGGTGTAGTTGAGGACGTAGTCGGCGTGATAGAGGTTGTTCTCCAGGACGTAGTTGATCAGGCCGCCGAGGAAGGCGATGTCGGTGCCCGAGCGCAGCGGGGCGTAGATATCGGCTTTGGCGGCGGTGCGGGTGAAGCGCGGGTCAACGACGATCAGTTTCGCGCCGCGGTCCTCCATGGCGCGGTTGACCCACAACATCGAAGCAGGGTGATTCTCGGCCGGGTTGCCGCCGATCACCAGGATGGCGTCGCTGTTTTTCAAGTCCACCCAGTGATTGGTCATGGCCCCGCGGCCAAACGTGTTGCCCAGACCGGCAACTGTGGAGGAGTGTCATATCCGCGCCTGGTGTTCGAGGAACACCGTGCCCAGGGCACGGGAGAACTTGGTGGCCAGGTAACAGTCCTCATTGTTGTTGGCCGCGCCGCCCAGCCAGGCGATGGCCTGAGTGCGGTTGACGGTGACGCCGTTGGCGTCCTTCTCCTCGAAGGC
>CAYZNA010000126.1:0-2429 GCA_964478665.1 uncultured Anaerolineales bacterium | reverse complement strand
GGAAAGTCTCAGCCAAGACGAACCGGCAGATGGCGAGCCTGCGACGACGGCGCCGGCCTGATGAGCGGCTTGTCATCTGCCTCTGGACGCGCTGAGGTTATGGTAAAAGAGCAAGTGGAAGAAGGGGAAGTGACGAACAGTGCAGTAGATGAACTATTCGTATCAGGTTCTGGCTCAGATGAGCCCGCGCCGGATGGCTTCGGCGACGGCCTGGACGCGGTTGGCCGCACCCAGTTTCTCCTGGGCATCCTGAATCTTGCGTTTGACGGTAGCCTCGCTCCAGAATAGGTGGTCGGCCACGTCCCGAAGGGAGGCGCCCTGGGCCAGCAGCCTCAGCACTTCGATCTCGTGCGGCGACAGTCCAGACGCCAGGCGGGCCTGTTCGCGCGCCATTTGCGCAAACTGCTCCAGCACCGGATCAATCAGCCGCGGGCTGACCAACCGGTGACCGGCGTAGACGGCACGGATGGCCTCCACCAGTCCCTGGTGCGGGGTGGTCTTGAGCAAATAAGCGTGGGCCCCAGTCGCCAGGGCGTGTGTCAGATACTCATTGTCATCGTAGGCCGTCAGGACAATGATTTTCATTTCCGGCCAGGTGTGCCGCCACTCCCTGGCGCAGGCCAGGCCATCGCTGCTACCCAAGCGGATGTCCAGCAGCACGACATCCGGCCGGGCAAACTGTACCAGCCGATCCGCCTCAAGGGGATCGCCGGCTTCACCGATCACTTCGACATCGTCGTGATTGGCCAGCAGGCTGCGCAGCCCGTGCCGCACGACCGGATGATCATCCACAAGCAGAACACGAATGGCGGCCATCGTCAGGCTGGCGGGTCGGCCACAGGCAAAAACAGGCTGATCCGCGTTCCTCGACCGGGCGCAACATCTATGGTTGCCCTGCCACCTGCCTGCCGGGCGCGCTCGATCATACCGGTCAGCCCGAGATGCCCATCCTCAGCCAGCGCGGCCTGCAAGTCGAACCCCTCGCCGTCGTCATTCACCTCGGCGCGCATCCCCGCCGGCCCCCAGTCAACAGTAAGCTGGACCCGGCTGGCACGGGCGTGGATGGCTGCATTATGCAGGGCCTCCTGCACGATCCGATAGGCCGCGGTTTCCATCTCCGGCGTCAGGCGCACAGGCGCGCCGTGCAGGTTCATTGAACAGGTCAAACCAAAATGCTGCTGGTATCCGGCGACCAGCTGGCGCAGCGCCGGCACCAGGCTGTGAGCGCCCAGGCTCCGGGGATGCAGGTCAAAGATGGCGCGCCGGGTTTCAGCTTCGATTTTGTTCAGCAGCCTTTGGACGTCTTCGAGTCGGGCGCGCGCCACCTCCGGCCGGCTGTCGACCGTTTCGCGCGCCGCTTCGGTTTCCAGCAGTGCGCCGGTGATGAGCTGCACCACGCCGTCGTGCAGGTCCTGAGCAATACGGGCGCGCTCCTCTTCCTGCAAGTGATGCAGACGATCCAGGGCTTGTTTCAACAGCGCTGTTTTCTCGGCCAAGACATTCTGCGTCGCGAGAAGGGTTTGAGTGCGTTCGCTCACTTTTTGCTCCAGGCTCTCACTGAACGAACGCACCTGTGAGTATAGCCACGCATTTTCGATGGCAACGCTCAGCGGTAACGCGAGCGCCGAGAGAAACTCGCGCTGTCCGGCGTCAAAGTGACCAGGCCGGGAGGCGGCCAGTTGCAGAACCCCTAACAACCGTCCCCGGCCGCGCAAGGGCACGCAGGCGACCGAACGGAAACCCTCCTCAACGCATGTGCGGCCCATAAAGCCGGGGTCGGTCTGAATGTCGCCGGAAAGGATCAGCGCGCCGTCGGCCAGCGCCCGGCCGCACAGGCAATGACCGGGGATCAGGCGTGGTTCGGCCTGGGAAGCCTGTGGAGAAAGACCGTGCCAGGCGCGCAGTTCGAAACCATCTGCGTCGGGGCCGGTGAGGTAAACCCGGCCAGAGGCTGCGCCGAGGGTCGTCGCCGCCTCTTGAAGGGCCACCGTCAGGATGCGGTCCAAGTCCAAGGAACCGGCGATGTCCAGGGCAAAAGCATTCAGTGCCGCCAGTTCCTGGCTGCGCCGTCGCAATTGCTCGGCAGCGGCTGCGTGAGCCTGGGCAGCGCGCAATGCCCAAGTGAGCGTGAGCCAGGCAAAGACGGGACCGACCAGGCCCAGAAGCAGCGTGCTGAGGGCCAGATGTGCGCCTGCTCCCCCTCTGATATCAAGCCAGAGAAACTCGCCGATTCCATAACCCAGGCCCAGCGAGGCCATCATGACCGGGATCAGCCAGCGGGTCTGGCGCAGGATAGCGAGAAGGTCACGGCGAGAGACGTCAACCATGCGCAATCTCCTCAAACAGCGCCGTCGTGCGCGGCGAGGGTTCGACACCAAGCGCCTCGCGCAGGCGCTTGCGGCAACGGTCAAAGGTGCGGACAGCGAGAG
>CAYZNA010000125.1:0-9137 GCA_964478665.1 uncultured Anaerolineales bacterium | reverse complement strand
GGACGCCACTCCGCCGGGCTGCGTGGCATACTACGAACGCACCGCCGCCGAATGTAACAATGTAACATTGTCGAGTTAAGGACGCACAGGCAAGCGACCGGCTGAATTATAGGCCAGCCGGCGGCTCAAGGCAAAACCTCGATAGTATCTACCAGTTGCACGACGTCCCCTATCAGTTCGCCGCCGGCGGTGCGCACCGGCAGTCGTTCGCCGCTGGTCTGCAACCACAGCCCCACCTGCAGGCGATAGACGCCGGGCGGTGCATCGGGCCGGAGCAGGGCCACATGCTCATCCCGTACGTACTGGTCGTCCGGCCAGCGGGAGGTGGGGAATCCGGCCGGGTTCAGCTCGTCCGATTGGCCCCACAGTGCGCCATCCGGCCCGACCAGATGCACGAACACCTGATAGTTTTCCGCCACCGGGCCGGTGCGCTTCCAGTACAGGGTCAGCGGCACGCCGTAGCGGTCGCCGGCGTGCACCCGCCCCCGGGGCAAATCGTAGGCCAGCAAAGCGATCTTTCCGCCCAACTCGGCGTATTGCTGGCGCCCCGCCACCAGCACGGTCTGGCCGCTGCTGTGCAGGGTGAGCCAGCCGGCGCGTTCGGCGACCAGCCGCATCCCGCCAAACGCCAGCAACAGCAGGCCAAAGGCCAGGGCCTGGTTGCGTTCGAGCGGGGGACTGACCGGTGAACTGACCTCCTGCCTGAACCACAAGCGCATCCCCAGCAGGCCCAGCACGCTCAACCCGGAGAGCAGGCTCATGGCCTGGCCCAGCCAGCGCGCGGGCGTGTTCCCCAGCCACACCCGCACCTCGTGCCGGCCGGCGGGCACCGGAAAGGTGATGAACCCATCCGGCTTCGCGGTCTCGATGGGCGTCTGCTTGCCGTCCACGGCCGCGGTCCAGCCGGGAAAGTTGAAGGTGAACAGCCGGAAGGCGAAATCCTCGGGGGAGAGCACCCGGAAACGGTCCTCCAGCGGGCCGTGATACAGCACCTCCACCTGCGCCCCGGCCGGGAGGGTGGCGCGGTTGACCTTGTCCACCGGGCCGCTGCCCTGGTAGGAGGCAATCAGGGAGGCCTGGGGACCGGGCACCACCTCTACCCCGGCCGGCAGGAAGTCGTCCGCGGAGGTAGTGCCTCGCGCGCGGCCATCCAGCTCTACCTGCAACATGCGGCGCGGGTTCACCGGCCCGAACTCCCCCCACGGAGGCGGGGACGTGAGCGGCAAGGCCGTTGCCAGAATTGCCAGCAGCGCGGCCAATCCGGCAACCGGGGCCGCCCTGCGCCAGCGCAGCAAGGCCACCCACGTGGTGGCCGCTCCGGCCAGCACGGCCACCAACAGGGCCGCCGGCCCCAGAAAGCGGGCGGGGAACTGGAAGAAGGCCATCGGCGGGATCGCTTCCCAGAACTGCGCCGAAGACGGCAGGATCAGGTAAACGGTGAGCAACCCCATCAGGGCAAAAAACAGCACCGAGAAGCGGCGGGTGCGGCGCGGGAAGACGGTGAGGGCGCCGGCCGTGGCCAGCATCCACTGGACGACGCCCAGGTTGAAATGGAAGCGCACCTGGGTGGCGCCGAGGTCAAAGGCCCGCGAGGGCGAGAGAATCTCCACCAGAGAGATGAAGTTGGTGTGAAAGTCAAAGAAGCCCGGACCGGCCACTTTGTGCAATTGAATGGCGCCCCGCTCCAGGGCAGCCGGCACCCAGAGCAGCGCAGACAGCCCCAGTCCCAACGAGATCGCCAGCAGCAGCCACAGCCACGGGCGGCCGTCAGGAACCTCGACCTCAGTATCCCGAAACAGCAGGGCCGAGCCGAAGACCAGTTCCCAGGCAGTCCACAGCAACAGCAGGCTGAAGAACACCAGCGCCATGAGTGGATGGGACATCACCACCAGAGCGATGGCGAACGCCAGCAGTGCGGCATCGCCCGGCGAACGCGAGCGACGCAGGCGCGAGACGGCCCAGAACATGAGCGGCGCGGCGGCAATGGCAAAGAACTCCGGCGCGTCGCCGCGCGCGTGGGAGTCAATAAAAAGCAGATAGGGGGAAAACACAAAGGCGGCTGCGGCCACCACCCCGGCCACGCCGCCCCAGCGATCGCGCACAAACAGGTACATCCCGGCGGCGGCCAGCAGGTAGCCGAGCACAAACACGAACTTGATCCCGGCCACCGCACCCGCGCCGGTAAGCAGCGCGTAGCCGGCCGCGAGGTAATAGGTGAGCGGCGAGTAGTAATTGAAGACGGGGTAGCCGTAAGCGTAGTAAAAGTCCGGCGCCCAGCGGGTGTAGGGCACGCCGGCCCGCAGGGCGTCTAGAATCTCAGCCGCCCGATAGACGTGCATCTCGGCGTCGGTCATCACCGGCACGCCGGGGCGAGCGAGAAAAGGCCAGGCGGCGATCACCGCCAGCCCCAGGCACACCAGCAACCCCGGGTCAACACGCCCGCGCGGGCGTTTTTGATAATCGGCCATAGGAGAAAGGCAGGCGTAACGTCAGGCCCGGGGATTCACGATTCGCGATTCACGATTCGCGATTCACGATTCACGATTCACGATTCGCGATTCACGATTCGCGATTCAGGATTCAGGTCTGCACGCCGTGCGGCGCGTCCCTACGAGAGCAACTCCGGCATTTCTTCCGGGTGGCGAGCGACGCGCACGCCGGCGGCATCCAGCGCCTTGACCTTGTCGGCGGCCAGGCCGGAGCCGCCTTCCACGATGGCCCCGGCATGGCCCATGCGGCGGCCCGGCGGGGCAGTCTGGCCGGCAATGAAGGCCACCACCGGCTTGGTCAAACGGTCGGCAATGAACTCGGCTGCGCGCTCCTCATCGGCGCCGCCAATCTCGCCAATCAGCATAATCTGGTCGGTGTGTGGATCGTTCTCGAACATGGCCAGCACGTCAACAAAGCTGGTGCCGTTCACCGGGTCCCCGCCAATGCCCACGCAAGTGGAGGCGCCCAGTCCTTTTTGCTTGAGGGCGTACAGCACTTCGTAGGTGAGCGTGCCGGAGCGGGAGACCACGCCAATGTTGCCGGGGATAGCGATCTGACCGGGGATAATGCCCACTTTGGCCTCGCCAGGCGTGAGCATGCCAGGGCAATTGGGGCCTACCAGGCGCACGCCCTTCTGGTCAAGATGGCAGCGCACGCGCATCATGTCCAGCACGGGTACGCCCTCGGTGATGCACACGATCAGCGGAATGCCGGCGTCGGCGGCCTCGAACATGGCGTCCGGGGCAAAGCGGGCCGGCACATAGATAATCGAACAGTTGGCGCCGGTCGCCTGGACCGCCGCTTTGCAGGTATCGAACACCGGCACTTTGCCGGCGCAGGCCCACTCCCCGCCCTTGCCAGGCGTCACGCCGGCGACCACCTGGGTGCCGTAGGCCAGCATTTGCTCGGTGTGAAACAGGCCCTCGCGGCCGGTGATGCCCTGCACCAGCAGGCGTGTGTCTCGGTCAACCAGGATGCTCATGCTGTCGCTCCTCTGGCGCGGGCCACTTCCACCGCCTGACGGGCGGCGTCGGCCAGCGAGGTGGCCGTCAACACGCCGTGGCGGGCGTCGGCCAGAATTCGCCGCCCTTGCTCTTCGTTGGTGCCCACCAGCCGGACCACCATCGGCACGCTGGTGCGCACTTCGCGCAAGGCCTCCAGAATGCCGCGCGCCACTTCATCGCAGCGGGTGATACCGCCAAAGATGTTGATCAGCACGGTGCGCACGCCGGGATCGGACAGAATGATCCGCAGGGCAGCGGCCACTTTGTCCGAGGTGGCGCCGCCGCCGATATCCAGGAAATTGGCCGGGTGGCCGCCGTACAACTGGGTGATGTCCATGGTGGCCATGGCCAGCCCGGCGCCGTTCACCATACAGCCAATCTGTCCCTCCAGCTTGATGTAGCTGAGGCCATACTTGCGGGCCTCGATTTCCGCGGCGGCCTCCGCGTCCACGTCGCGCATCTCGGCCAGGTCGGGGTGGCGGAACAGGGCGTTGTCGTCCAGCACCATCTTGCCATCCAGGGCCAGCAGCTTATCATCGCCGGTGATCACCAGCGGGTTGATTTCCGCCAGGCTGGCGTCCGATTCTTCAAAGGCGCAGTGCAAGCCCCGGGCAATGCGGGAAAACTCGCGCCAGTGCTCGCGTGGCAACTCGATGCCGGCGCAGATGTTGCGGGTCTGGTAATCCTGCAAACCCAACAGGGGGTGAATGTGTTCGCGGGTGATTTTCTCCGGCGTGGTGTGGGCCACCTCTTCGATCTCCACCCCACCCTCGGAGGAGGCCATCATCACCGGCCGGCGGGCGGCGCGGTCGTGGGTGACGCCCAGATAAATCTCCGAGCGCAGGTTGACGGCCTGATCTACCAGCACGCGATGGACCGGCAGGCCTTTGATTTGCATGGACAGAATCTGGGCGGCGAGCTCCTCCACCTCGTCCAGCGTGCGCGCCAGCCTGATGCCGCCGGCCTTGCCGCGCCCGCCCACCAGCACCTGGCTTTTGACCACCACCCGCCCGCCCAGCTCCCGGGCAATTTCGCGCGCTTCGGCGGCGGTGGCGGCCACCCGCCCGCGCGGGACGGGGATGCCGTAGCGGGCGAAAATCTGTTTTGATTGGTATTCGTGTAGCTTCATGTTGCTCCTGTCCCTTGCGCTGCTTGATCCTGGACGGGCGGCCGGCTAAACACCATCACCCGGCTGTTGGCCGAATCCACCACGTACAGGTCGCCCTGCGCGCCGACCGCTACCCCTACCGGCAGCGCGAATTGGTTGGTCCCGGCCCCGTAGTCCCCCCAGGTTTGCAGGAACTTGCCATCCGCGTCGAATACCAGCATGCGATAGCCCTCGGGGTCAGAAACGTACACCCTGCCATCCGGCCCCACCGCAAGATAAGGCTTGTTGTTCAGCGATTGCAGGTTGGCGCCCTCCGACCAGCCGGAGATGGGCCACTGGCCGCCATAGTCGAAGACGCCTGGGGCGCGCTCAGTGAACCACTGCACGCGCAGGTTCCACGTATCGGCCACGTACACCCGGCCATCGGGGCTGACCGCCACGCCCACCGGCTCATCGAACTGGCCCTCCAGGTAGCCCGTCTGGCCAATCTGGGCGATGAAGCCGCCGTCGGCGTCGAACACCACCACGCGCTTGTTGCCGGTGTCGCTCACAAATACCCGGCCCTGGCCGTCCACCGCCACCCCGCGCGGCCCCCAGAAGGCGGTCGGGGTCTCAGCCTGGCCAAAGGTCCCCCACATGGTCAAGAACTGGCCGCTGGCGTCGAACTTCTGGATGCGGTGGTTCCAGGTGTCGGCCACGTACACCGAGCCATCCGGCCCCACGGCCACGCCCCACGGTTCGTTGAGTTCGCCCGGCGCACCGGCGCCCTTGTCCACTGCGCCAAAGGTGCCCCAACTGAGCAGCAGGCGGCCGGTGGCGTCGAACTGCTGGATGCGGTTGTTCTTGGCGTCGGCCACGTACACCAGGCCATCAGGCGAGACCGCGATCCCGCGCGCCTCGTTGAACTGGCCCTCGGCCTGGCCGGCGCTGCCCCACACGGTCCCGGCGGCCAGGTCAACCCGCCCACCCTTGTAGGGGTCCTCCGGCAGGGGCTGGGCCAGCGCAGTCGGCCCCACGCCCAGGTTCCAGATTCTGGCAGCCGTGTCCTTGCGGATGTAGAAGCGCATGCGGTCCACCACCGGCCAGCGCGAGAGTTCGTAGTTCACGCCGGTGATCTCGCCCCACGCTTTGTAGTCGCGGTTGAACCAGATGTCCCACAGGCCTTTGCGGGTGCGGGCGTCGGTGAAGACCGGTTTAATGCGCTCCCACGTCAAGCCGAAGTAGTCCTGCATGGGCCATACCATGCGGATGTATTCGTAGGAGTAGTAACGATTGCCCAGCAGCGGTTCGACCTTAGCCCAGGTGCTGTCGCCGGCGATCACCAGCGGCACGTTGAGCTGTTCACGCGTGGGCGAGGACTGGTAGTAGCGCTGGTTGTAGTAGTTGCGCATGTACCACGTCATCGGCCAGGCCACGTCGTCATCGTAGGCGACCTCGATCCCGAGGCCGTCGGAAGTACGGCGCGATATTTCTTCCACTTGCGCCATCACGGTCTTGACGCCGCGCGCGCTGTGGGCGTACACCAGATATTCGGTGGCGTCGTCGTAGTTGATGAAGGCTGCCACGAAGGCCGCGCGGGCGGTGAGCACCGCCAGCAGCCCGAAGAAGGTCAGCAGCCCCAGCCGGGCCAGCCCCCGATAGCGGCAATCGGGGGCCAGCGAGCGCCATTCCCATTCGCGGCTGGTGTAGTACAGCGCCGTGCTGAACAGCCCGGTCATGGCCAACGCCGCCAGGAAGCCGGTGGTGGCCTGCAACTGGTCCAGCTCCTTGCCCTGGAAGGGGGCCGGCCCCAGCAGCACGTACTTGAGCGCCGAGGCGAACGAGATTAGCAGCAGCGGCAGCAAGATGGCCGCCAACCAGCCCTGCCGGCGGCGGAAGCTCTCCCAGTCAACGGCCTCGACCAGCCGGCCCAGCGCCCAGCCGGCCAGCAAGATCAGCGGCAGGGTGATGTGCACGGTGAGCCAGGGCATCTTCTCGCCGGCGGTGCTGTAGGCCACAACCGAGAGCGCCGCCCAGAAGCCAATGAAGCCCAGCACTGGAAAGCTCAGCCCGTCGGGAGCCTGCGCCTCCGCCTGGCCGGCGCGCCCGGGGCGGGCGGCGCCGGCCCCATTGGCCTCCCCGCGCCACCACTTGCCGACTCCGTAAAAGCAGGCCAGCAGCGCGCCGAGGGCCGGCAGAAATTCGTACACCGGCGCCTGCAGCAGAATGTAGTAGTACCACGGCTGGCTGCCGCGCTGCACGCCCTGCTGCACCAGCCAGTAGCCCAGCGAGCCGACCATGCCGGTGAAGAAGCCGCCCCCGTTGGTGAACACGGTGGTGTACAGGACCACATAAATGCTGTAGAAGATGGCAGCGGAAATCAGCCATTTCTTCCAGTCCCAGAACAGGCCGGCCGCCGCCGCAATCGCCATCAGCGGGACCAGCACCAGCGCAGTGCGCCCCATCCCGGCTGAGGAGTAGTCGAGTGGATTCCAGCCGAGGGCCTTGACCGGGAAAGCCACCAGTTGAGGCAGCACAAACGTGCCAAAGATGACCAGCAGGTCCAGCGCCGGGAAGCGCCGCACGATCTCCGGCCCGAATCCGCGCACGGCCAGGTAGGCCCCGACCAGGGCCAGCAGCCCGGCCACGCCTCCGGCCACGGCTGCCCCACGCAGGAAGGGCGAGACAGTCACCGCCGCAGCGGGGCCGGCCTGCCCGGGCACCACCGGGCTGACGGTGGCCGTGCCGGCCGGCTCGCCGCCCCGGCTCAACATCAGCAGCCCCAGCGCCACCAGCACGGCCCCTACCGACAGCCAGAACACCAACCGGAAGGGGCGCTGATTCTCTTCGCGTGGCCACTGCACCGCAAACAGCTCGCGCACCAGGTGCAGGCCGATGAACAGCATGAAGATGGCGTGGTAAATAAAGGAAGTTTCTTTGGTGGCATACTGCAGGGCAGTAGCCGCGGCCAGCAAATACAGCCACTTTGTCTGGCACGTTTCCATGTAGCGGAAGACGGCCCAGGCGCTGAGCAGCGCCCACAGCACCACAAACGATTCGTTGCGCGTGTAGCGGTCGTAATACAAGAGATAAGGCGAGATTACCATCAACAGCGTGGCAACCAGCGTGCCGGCGCGCCCCAGCCAGCGCCGGAAGACCCACATCAGCCCGACCGCGGCCACGCCGGCCAGCGCAGCCGGGATGCGGGCGGTGAAGTCGCTATCGCCAAACAGGTAGTAGCTGAGCGCAATCAGGTGAAACTGCAGCGGGCCGTGCATCAGCGGGGAGTGTTCGAAGCCCTCGCCCCGGTACAGGCGCCACGAGTAGTAGGTATGCAAGCTCTCGTCGTGGCTCATCACCCGCACGCCCAGATCAGCAAAACGGGTGGCAAAGGCCGCCAGGATCAGGGCAACGTACAGCACCTTCTCCCAATCCAGCGCCAGCGGGCGGCTGAGAAAGCTATTGCGTACCAGTTTGGCCTCAATAGTGGTCATAAGGCGGTTCCTCTATATGGCGTATGGTGGCGTATGGCCGCTCCACGCTTCACGCTCCACGCCTCAAGCGCTCCACTTCCCAGCCGGCCAGCTCACGATGTGCGCCGGGCCGCAGGTCCCCAAGCTTGAGCGCGCCAATGCGCACGCGCACGATGCGCAACACCGGCAACCCAAGGGCTGCGCCGATCGCGCGAATCTGGCGCTTGCGCCCTTCGCGCATGACAACCCGCAGCCACCGGCCCCCTTCGGTCTGTCGCTCGCGGGTCACAGCGGCCGGGGTGCTCTGCCAGGCCACCTCGGGGCCGTGCCGGGGCAGGCGCACCCCGCGCCGCCAGGCCTGCAACTGGCGTTCGTCCGGGTCGCCGGCCACCAGCACGCGATACTCTTTCTCGTGGCCGTAGCGCGGATGGGTCAGACGCTGCGCCAGCGCCCCGTCGTTGGTAAGCAAGACCAGGCCCTCGCTGTCGGCGTCCAGCCGGCCCACAGGATACAACCGCTCCGGGCGGGGCACAAGCTCAATCACGGTCGGGCGGTCGTCCTGCGCCGCGCGCGAGCACACTACCCCGGCCGGCTTGTTCAGGGCGATGTATACCGGGCGCTGCGGCGCCGGGAGCGGCGCGCCATCCACCTGAATTTGATCGCGGGCCGGGTCGGCCCCCTGCCCCAACCGCGCCACCTGGCCGTTGACCCGCACCCTGCCCTGCTCGATCAGGGCCTCGCAGGCCCGCCGCGAGCCGAGGCCGGCGCGCGCGAGTATCTTTTGTAGTCGTTCATGGCTCATGGCGGGTGGCGGGTGGCGGGTGTCAGGTGGCGGGTGGCAGGTGTCAGGTGTCGGGTGTCAGGTGTCAGGTGGCGGGTAGCGGCTGACTATTGTCTACTGACTACCGCCCAACCGGGCGCCATTATACCGTAAAGGCCGGGGATTCAGGATTTCGGCGCGAGGGCGCGGAGGCGGCCGGGGTCGGAGGGTTGGGGTAGTAGCGCAAGTTTGAAACTTGCGCTACCCGGGTCGGGGCATGGGGAAAAGGTCGGGGCATGGGGAAAAGGTCGGGGCATGGGGAA
>CAYZNA010000124.1:0-9167 GCA_964478665.1 uncultured Anaerolineales bacterium | reverse complement strand
AAGACGGCATACGAGCTGCTGTAAGGTGACTGGAGTTCAGACGTGTGCTCTTCCCATCTTCCCCACCCCCCACCCCCCCTCCCACTCCCCACTCCCCATGCCCCCCTCCCGCCGCATCCTGCTCAACCTTGCCCGCGCGCTGGTCAGCGCCGGGCTGCTGGCGTGGGTAATCTCGCGCTCCGGGCTGGATGCGCTGTTCGCCGCCGCGCGCACCGCCAGTCCGCCCCCGCTGCTCGCGGCCTACGCGCTGGCCATTGCCGGCATGTTCCTGCGCACGTGGCGCTGGCTGATCCTGCTGCGCGCGGTTGGAGCGAAGGTCTCCGCGCGCCGGGCGCTGTACCTATACTTCGCCGGCGGGTTCTTCAACGTGGTGCTGCCCACCGGTTTCGGCGGGGACGTGCTGCGCGTGCTGGAGATCGGCCCCGGCGCCAGCTCCGAGCAGGCCGCCGGTACGGTGCTGGTAGACCGGCTTACCGGCTTCGTCGCCTTGTTCCTGCTGGCGCTGGCTGCGTTGCCCTTCGCCGGCGGGCTGCTGCCGCGCAAAACCGCCCTGGCCATCGGGCTGCTGGCCGGGGGCGTGTGCCTCGGTTCCGCCCTGCTGTTCGAAGGCCGCCTGTTGCGCGCATTGCTCTCAGCGGTCTCGCGCCTCATCGCGAAGCATCCCTGTGGGACGTCCCATCGCGAAGCATCCCTGTGGGACGCTCCCCGCTCCCCGCTTCCCGTTCCACGCTTGCAAGCTCTTGCCAACTGGCTCGACCGCACCTACGGCGTCATCACCGCCTGCGGCTGGCGCGCTATACTTGGGGCGCTGGGCGCCTCGCTGGCGTACAATCTGTCGGTGATCGCCGCCGGCTGGCTGATCGGCCGGGCGCTGGGGCTGGCGCTCTCGCCGTGGCTTTTCGCCCTGTTCCTTCCGCTGGCGGTGGTGGCGCTGCTGGTCCCCATCTCCATCAGCGGATTGGGCGTGCGAGAGGGAATCTTCGTGGCCCTGCTCGGGCAGGTAGGGCTCAGTCCGGCCCCGGCCACCGTGCTTTCGCTGGGGTTGTATTCGCTGGACCTGTTCACCGGCTTGATCGGCGGCCTGCTCTATCTGCTGGCCGGGCTGCTGGGGCTGCGTCCACGTTGAGTCAAAGGTGAGTAGAGAATGGAGGATCAAACATGAAAATTGGCGTCGTCTTTCCGCAAATCGAGATCGGCAGCGATCCGGTTGCCATTCGCGCCTTTGCCCGGGCGGTGGGGTTGGGTTAGCGGCGCGAATTCTGTCACCGGTTCTGCCCCGGGTCCACTGTGGGCCTGTCCCCATGCTATAATCCCGGAAACGGCGGCCCGAGGGTAGGGACCTGAAACCAGCCCGCATCCGGGCGCCGGCCTCCCGCCCCCGTTCGCCTGCCAACCGCCAACTGCCAACCGCCAACCGCCACATGCTAAAGAGCATCGTAAAAATCTTCGGGGGTGACCCCAACAAACGTGATATTCGGCGCTACTCGGAGCAAGTTGATTACATCAACAGCCTCGAGCCGCGGTTTCGCGCCCTGAGCGACGACCAACTCCGCGCCCGCACCGGCGAGTTCCGCGCCCGGCTGGAGGGGGAAGAAACGCTGGACGACCTGTTGCCGGAGGCCTTTGCCACCGTGCGCGAGGCCGCCATGCGCGTGCTCGGCCAGCGTCACTTCGACGTACAACTGATCGGCGGCATTGTGATCCATCAGGGCAAGATCGCCGAAATGCGCACCGGCGAGGGCAAGACCCTCGTTTCCACCATGCCGGCCTGCCTCAACGCCCTGACCGGCCAGGGTGTGCACATCGTCACCGTGAACGATTACCTGGCCCGGCGCGACGCGCGCTGGATGGGCGCGGTGTACAACTTCCTCGGGCTGAGTGTGGGCGTGCTGCAGGAAGCCGCCCGCACCGAGAACGGCAAAAAGGCCTTTCTGGTGGACCCGGAAAAGACCTCCCCTCAGGAAGATCAGCACCAGTTACAACTGGTAGACCGCCGCCTGGCCTACGCCGCCGACATCACCTACGGCACCAACAACGAGTTCGGCTTCGACTACCTGCGCGACAACATGGCCATGCGCCTGGAGGACCGGGTGCAGCGCAGGGGCGACCCGGCGGGTCGCCCCTACTTCGCCATCGTGGACGAGATTGACAACATCCTGATTGACGAAGCGCGCACCCCGCTCATCATCTCCGGCCCCAGCCACGAGGACCCGGAGAGCTACCTGCACATGGCACAGGTGGTCAAGCAACTGGTCCCCGCCGATTTTGAAGTCAACGAGCGCGATCGCACCATTTCCCTCACCGAGGCGGGCGAGCTGCACGTGGCCCAGATCCTCGGCCAACCCATCTACGACCCGGACCGCCCGGAGGACATTACCCCGGAACAGGCCCAGACCCTGGGGCATCTGGAGCAGGCCCTGCGCGCCGAGTTCCTTTTCAAGCGCAACAAAGACTATCTGGTGCAGACCGGAAAAGTTGTCATCGTGGACGAGTTCACCGGGCGGCTGATGCAGGGCCGGCGCTGGTCCGATGGGCTGCATCAGGCGGTGGAGGCCAAAGAGGGCGTCCGGGTGCAGGAAGAAAACGTCACCTACGCCACCATCACCCTGCAGAACTACTTCCGCCTGTACGAAAAGCTGGCCGGCATGACCGGCACTGCCCTGACCGAGGCCGAAGAGTTCAGCAAAATCTACCAGTTGGACGTGGCCCCCATCCCGCCCAACCTGGAGTATGTGGCCAACCAACCGGAGTCCGGGCTGACCGAGGTCGAATTCAGAGAAGACGGCCACGCGGAGCGGTTCTATTTCTTCGCCCGCAAGGAGCAGCCGGACGTGCCGGTCTTCTGGCGGCGCAAGGACTATGCCGATATGGTCTTCCGCACCGAGGAGGCCAAGCTGCGCGCCATTGGCGTCGAAATTCTCAG
Source organism: uncultured Anaerolineales bacterium (assembly GCA_964478665.1). Taxonomy (GTDB): domain Bacteria; phylum Chloroflexota; class Anaerolineae; order Anaerolineales; family CAYZNA01; genus CAYZNA01. The sequence continues at coordinate 6,244 of CAYZNA010000124.1, read as the reverse complement.
CCGCCATGCCATGGGACAACCGATGCTGGTGGGCACCACCTCGGTGGAAAACTCGGAACAGATCTCGGGCCGCCTGCGGCCGGAGTCCTTGCGCCGGCTGGCGCAGACCCTGCTGATCCGCGACGCCTGGTTCGAATCCAACCAGCGCGAGGAGGACGGGCGGCTGGTGGAGGAGCTTCTGCCGCTCAACCGCCCGTTGGACGAACTGAACCCCGGCGGCCTGCGCCAACTGGCAAAGGATGTGGGACTCAGCTTCAACCCGGAAGACCCGGACAACGTCGAGCGGCTGGCGCACATTTTCAACCTGCCGGTAGCGGAAAACGAGCACGGGCAGCAGGCCCGCACCCGGCTGCTGGAGGCCCTGCGCGGCGGCGTGCGACACGAAGTGCTTAACGCCAAGAAGCACGACGAAGAGTCACAAATCATCACCGGGGCCGGGGCGCTGGGCGCGGTCACCATTGCCACCAACATGGCCGGGCGCGGCGTGGACATCAAGCTGGGCGGCGAACTGGCCGAGGAGATCCTCACCGCCGTCAACCGGGTGATCCGGCGCACGGACGGGCTGGACCCCTACGACATGACCATGGAAGAGCGGCTGGCGGCGCTGGAGAGAGCCACGCCCGAGTACATCGGCATCTACGATGCGGAAGTCAGCTTCTTCCGCCAGCACATGGCCGACGCAGCCCGGGTGCGTGAAGTGGGCGGGCTGCACGTAATCGGCACCGAGCGCCACGAGGCCCGCCGCATTGATAACCAGTTGCGCGGGCGCGCCGCCCGCCAGGGCGACCCCGGCTCCAGCCAGTTCTACCTCTCGCTGGAGGACGAACTGATGCGGCGCTTCGGCGGCAGCCAGGTCTCCGATCTGATGCAGCGCCTGAAAATTGACGACACCATACCCATCGCCCACGGCATCGTCAACAAAACCATCGAGCAATCGCAGACCCGGGTGGAAGGCGCCAACTTCGACGTGCGCAAACACCTGCTGGAATACGACGACGTACTCAACACCCAGCGCAACAAAATCTACGAGCAACGCGATCGCATCTTCACCAAAGAGCGGCTGGACGACGACATCCTACCCATGCTGGAGGCCGAGATCGCCCGGCGCGTTGGCCCGGCCCTGGCCGACGAAGAAGGCCCGTGGAAGCTGCTGGCCTGGCTGGAGGAGATTCAGCCCACCATCGTTCTCGGCGAAGACCGCTTCTACCCATCCTACATGCTGCGCCTGCTGCTGGAAGAACTGGAAGACGTGGAAAGCCACCCGGCGGTACGCGAAGGCCTGCTCAAGATCGCCCGCCAGGCGCTGGACACCGAACGCGAGCGCCTGTTGCGCGCCGTCAACGAGCAACTTGACCGCGCCGCCGAGCGCGCCGAACGCACCGCCCGCGAGCGGCGCGAAATGGTGGAACTGGCCATCGAGGGCGTGGAGACCGAGGCCGAAGAGACCGGCCAGCCGGTCGAGCCGCAAAAGCTGGTCGAGGCCGCCGCCAGCGCCGCCGACGTGGATTTCCGGATAGACAGGCGCGGGCTGGCCGCCGCTGCCCGCGACCCGCGCCGGCTGACGCGCCAACTGCTGGAAATGGCCGAGTCCGGCGCCGCGCTGCGCTCGTGGAGCATGCTGATCGCCGGCGTGGAAGGCCGGCTCGGCGTCGCGCTCAAGCTGCCCCCGCCGGAGCTGGATGGGGCCGAGCTGGACTGGGCCGCCGAGGGCGACCGGCTGCTGGAGGCCGTCTCCGCCGCCTACGACGAACGCTCCCGAGGAACGATGGCCGAAATCGGCCGGCAACTGGCCGAACTGCTCGACCGGGCGGACGCCGTAGCCACTCCCGACCTGCTCACCCGCCTGCTAATCGAGATCTCCTTCGGCGAGGTCGCCTATTTCGACCGCCAGACTCACCGGCGGCGCATCGCTCGCGCCCGGCGGCTGACCTACGTGTACAGCGCCGCTGCGGCCATCGCCGACGCTGCCCCCGAGGCCCTGAGCGAAGAAATCCTGGACCACCTGCGCGGCGCCGAAGAGGCCCTGGCCGGCCTGTGGGGTGAGGCGGAGGCCGCCCGGCTGGGCAACCGGCCCCCCGCCGGCCTGTCTGAGCGCACTCGCGCCGGCCTGGCCCAGGCCCTGGGGGAGCAAACCCTGGCGGAACTGGCCGAGACCCCCATCGGGGAGTTCCCCGGTGATGTTCGCGAAACCGCCGTCGTCGAGCTGGGACGCCAGATCCTCAACGAAATCTACCGCCAACTCATGCTCACCGCCAGCGGCCAGCTCTGGGTGGACTACCTCACCCAGGTGGAAGCCCTGCGCACCGCCATCGGGCTGGAAGCTTACGCCCAGCGCGACCCGCTGGTGCAGTACAAGAGCAAGGCCTTTGACCTGGTCAAGGAGCTGCTGGTGAACATGCGCGCCGGCGTGGTCTCGCGGATGTTTCTCCACCGCCCGCAGATCCTGACCCCGGACCGGACCGCGCCTCGTTCGGACAACGGCGCCGGGGCCGCGGGCGGCGTCGCGGGGGCCGTTGCCTCGCCCCCGGCCGCCGCCCCTGGCCGCAACGATCCATGCTGGTGCGGCAGCGGCAAGAAGTACAAACACTGCCACTACGCTTCCGATCAGGCAAAATCTGCCCCGGCCGCAACGCAGGCGCCCGTCGCTCAGGGGGCTGCTTCGGGTGGAGGCAAGAGGCGGCGGCGCAGGAGAAAGTAACCTGCAGGGTAGAGAGAAATCGCATGCACAGTGCTGGCCGTCAAGGTGTGCCCGGTCGTTTTACCGATGATATTGACCCGGAGCTGCTGGAGTTTCTACGCGCGCGGGTCAATACCTTCCTCAAATGGGACCTGGTGCGTTTCTTTCACGAAAACCCACACACCACCGACACCGCCGAGAACATCGCTCGCTACGCCGGGCGCGACCCGCTCGCCATCGCCAACGAACTGCGCGAACTGGCCCGCGACGAGATCCTCAACACCCACTACCTCGGCGACCTGGCCATTTACACCCTGACCCGGACCCCCGAAACCCGCGACCTGATCGCCCGCTTCGTGGCCGCCTGCGAGGACCGCCAGTTCAAAATAAAGGCCATCTACTTCGTCATTCGGGGGATGCGTTAACCCATGGCCGCTTCTGTGGAACGCGTGCCCACCGGCATCCCCGGCTACGATGACATGCTGGGCGGCGGCTACCTGCCGCGCACCGCCAACCTGGTGGAGGGCGCCCCCGGCGCCGGCAAGACCACCATTGGCATGCAGTTCATCTACACCGGCATCACCCGCTACGATCAGCCGGGCATCATCCTCACTTTTGAGGAATTTCCCCGCCAGATCTATCACGACGCCGCCTCCTTTGGCTGGGACTTCCGGCAACTGGAGCAGGCCGGCAAGCTGCGGGTGATCCTTACCTCCCCGGAAGCCTCTCTGCTGGATTTGCAGCAGGCCGGCGGCCAGTTGGAGGGGGTCGCCCGCCAGATCGGCGCCCGGCGGGTGCTGGTGGATTCACTCTCGCACTTTGAGCGCATCGCTCCCGGCCCGGCTGAACTGCGCACCCTGGCCTTCAGCTACATGAACGCCCTCAAACGCGAACAACTCACCGCGGTTTTCACCCGCGAGAGTCCAGCCTTGCTGGGCGATGAAAGCTACGGCAGCGAGAGCGCCGACGAAGATCTGACCTATATGGCCGACTCGGTTACGCTGTTGCGCTACGTAGAGATAGACAGCGCAGTGCGCCGGGCGCTGCTGGTGCTCAAAGCGCGCGGCTCGGCGCACGCCACCGACATTCGCCAGTTCGAGATCGACGCCCATGGGCTGGAAGTCCGCTCCCGGTTTGAGGGCCAGCGCGGCATCCTCACCGGCAGCCCGCAGCGCATGGCGGAGGCTTTTGCCGAGGCCTTCGTGCGCAAATGAGTCTGGCCGGGGCGCTCACGCTGCTGGCCGGGTTGGCCGCGACCGCGTTGGTCTTTACCTTTGCACTCATCGGGCGTTTCTACCAGCGCAGCACCGGCCAGCCGACCGGTTACCGTTTGTTTGCCCTGCCGGGTGCCCTGCTGCTACTGGGGGCCGCCGCGGCCTTCACCGGGCCGCCTGGCCTGCCCGCGGCAGAGTTGAAAGCCGCCTTCTGGCTGTTGGGGGGCGGGGTGCTGCTGGCCCTGTGCTTGCGGCTGTATCAGCAAATGACGCAGAACAGCCGCAGGTAAGGACCCGCGCCGGAGTGGACAAACGTGCACATTCTGCTGGGCATGGGAGAGAGCATCGGTCTGGCCGGGGTAGCCGTCATGCTCTGGACGCTGGGCGCACTTTCCCGCCGGCTGGGTGAGGTGTTGAAAATGCGGCCGCACTACCGTCTGGCCCAGGCCGGCGCGGCGCTGGTGCTGCTGGCTGCGCTGACAAACCTGCTCAGTCTGGCTGCCGCGACGGGCGAGCCGGCCTCCCTGCCGCAATGGCTCTCGGCCCCCGGCTTTGCCTTATGGTTGTACTACCTGCCGCTTAACCTGGGCCTGCTGGCCGGCGTGTGGGTGGCCGCGCGCTACTGGGGCTGGCTGCTCACCCACAGGCAAGGCTGAATTCGCTTCACAGCATTCACTACCACGCCCACACCCGGCCATGCTGCCCGATTCTGATACCATCCCCGACGTTCTGCAATACTATATCCCTCCGGAATCCCCTCTGCCGCTGGACCTGCCCGGGCAGTTGCGCGCCAGCTTGCGCGAGCTGCAAACCCTTGTCTGGTACGAATTCGCCACCCTGGCCCTGAAGGACCCAAAGAACGGTGAGACCTTCACCGGGCTGGAGGTAGTGCCGCTGGAGCAGTTATCCGCTCCCCGGCCCGATCGCGGGGGCGGGCGCCTGCCGCGCATCCCCGCTCGTCGCCTGGCCGAACTGCTAAAAAGCGGGGAGCCGCTGCTGCTCCCCACCGGCGGCGCACCGGCGCCGGGGGAGGCTGAGGCGGGGACCGGCGCGCCCCGCTGGCTGGCGCTATCGCTCTTCAGCCGAAACCAGTCCCTGGGGCTGCTGCTGCTGGAGCGCCGTAGCGGCCCCTTTGCGGAGGCCGATCAGCACATTGCCGCAGCCTTCGCCCGCCAGATCGCCGCCGCTATGGACAACGCCCAACTGGTGCGGGAGAGCGTGCGCCGCGCTGACGAGTTTGGCCTGCTCTACCGCATCGCGCGCGCCGCTTCCAGCCTTGACCTCGACGACGTGCTGAACGTGATCTACCGCGAGGTGGCGCGCGCCCTGCAACCCGATTCTTTCTTCATCGCGCTGCTGGACGAGACCGAAAGCATGCTGGAGTACAGGGTCGCCTACGAGATGGGCCAGCGCCTTGCGCTCTCGCCGGAAAGCCTGGCCACTTCACCCACGCTCTCGGCGCACATCATGCGCAGCGGCCAGTCCCTGCTGGTCGGGGACCTGATTCGGGACGCCCATCAGTTGCCCACCAGTGGCGTAATTGACGGCGCCACCACCCACGCCTTCATTGGCGTGCCCCTGCAGGTAGCCGGTTGCCTGATGGGCGTGCTGTCGGTGCAGAGCTTCAGCCCGGATCAATTTGACCAGGAGGCGCTGCGGTTGCTGGAGGCCATCGCCGCCCACGCCGCCATCGCCATCCAGAACGCGCGCTTCACCGCCGACACCGGCCGCCGCCTGGCAGAGATGATGACCCTGTACGACATGGCCCAGAAAGCCACCTCCAGCCTGGAGCTATCGGAGGTGCTGGACGCCATTGTGAGCACGCTCAAAGAGCTGCTCAAGGCCAGATCTGCGTCCATCATGCTGCTGGACCCGGACACCGAAACCCTGTCCATCCGGGCCGCCAGCGGCATCAAAGAAGAGTGGTTGGGCAAGGCGAAGCTCAAGCTGGGGCAGGGCACCAGCGGGCGAGTAGCGGCCAGCGCTGCCCCGGAGTACGTGCCAGACACCCACGCCGACCCGGAGTTCATCTTCTTCGATCCCACCGTGCGCTCCCTGCTCACCGTTCCGCTCAAAGTCAAAGACCGGGTGATCGGCACCCTGTCGGTGGATAGCGACCAACCCGCCGCCTTCACCCCGCACGATGAACGCCTGCTGACCATCGCTGGCGCCCAGGCGGCGGTTGCCATCGAAAACGCCCGCCTGGTTGCCGACCTGCGCACCCGCCTGCACAACCTGCAAGAGGTAGACCGGCTGCGCGACGAACTGATACAGAACGTCTCCCACGAACTGCGCACCCCGCTCACCTTCATCAAAGGCTACGTGGACCTGCTGCTGGACAAGGAAATGGGCC
>CAYZNA010000123.1:0-9179 GCA_964478665.1 uncultured Anaerolineales bacterium | reverse complement strand
GGGGCATGGGGAAAAGGTCGGGGCATGGGGAAAAGGTCGGGGCGCGGGGAAAAGGTCGGGGCATGGGGAAAAGGTCGGGGCGCGGGACGCAGATTGCAGGACCGGCATCCCCATGCCGGTCATTCCCCCCCCTACGGGGCATGGGGAAAAGGTCGGGGCATGGGGATGCCCCGACTACGGGATGCCCCGACTACGGGATGCCCCGACTACGGGATGGGATTGCCGCCATCATGCTACAATCCGGGCCGATGGCCGCCCTCGCCCTCGGGCTGATCTCTGCCGCCAGCCTGCTGCTGGTGCTCACGCTCACCCGCCTGTTCGCCGTGCAGCAGTTCTACCACTTTGCCTTTATGGCGGTGAGCGTGGGGCTGCTGGGCAACGCCGCCAGCGGCTCGCTGCTCAGCGTGACGGGGCGGCGACCGCGCCCCTCGCTGTTGGCGGCGGGCTTCGCCCTCTCCACCGGCGGCGCAACCCTGCTGCTGAACTACCTGCCCTTCGATTCCTTCACCATTGCCCGCGAGCCGCGCCAGGTGCTGTATCTGGCGCTGTACTTTCTGGCCGCGGCGGCGCCCTTCACCTTTAGCGGGTTGATTGTGGGGAGCGCGCTGGAGGCGGCCGGGCAGCGCTCGCATCGGGCCTACGCCGTGAATCTGGCCGGCTCGGCGGCCGGGGGGCTGGGAGCAATCCCGGCGCTGGCCGCCTTCGGGAGCGAGGGGACGGTGATGCTGGCAGCGGCGCTGGGCTTTGCGGCAGCGGGGTTGTACGGCCTTGCGGAAGGAGCTTTCCCATCGGAGTATTCCGTACTGCCCGTTCCGCGCCGGCCCACAAGAAGCGCAATACGCAGCACGCTTCACGCAACACGCACAGCCCTCCCCTACCTGATCCCCGCCCTGCTGGCCCTGTACTTCGCCGCCCGCCCCCCGGCCTTCCTCGTTCAGCGCCTCTCGCCCTACAAGGCGCTCTCGATTTACCGCCTGGCGCCGGACGCCCGGCTGGCCCTCACCCGCCAGGACGCCGCCGCCCGGGTGGACGTGATCGAGTCCAGCAGCATCCACTCCCTGCCCGGCCTCGGGCTGACCGCCGCCATTGCCGCGCCGCCGCCGCAGGCCGGCCTGCTGGTGGACGGCGATAATCTGATGCCCATCACCGGCCTCGACCCGGATTCCGCCGCGGCCCGGGCGCTGGCCGATCACCTGCCGCAGAGCCTGGCCTTCCGCCTGCGCCCCGCCGCCCGGACCCTGATCCTGGCGCCGGGGGGCGGGTTCGACGTGCTGGCGGCGCTGGCGGCCGGGGCCGGCCCGGTGACCGTCGTGGAGCAAAACCGGCTGATCCTGGAAATTGTGCGCGACGACTACCGCTCCTTCACCGGGAGGTTGTACACTCGCCCGGAGGTGCGGCTGGCGCAGCAATCGAGTCGCAGCTTCGCCCGCCGCCCGCCGGAGAAGTACGACGTGGCCCTGCTGGCCCTGACCGACCCCTACCGCCCGGTGACCTCCGGGGCCTACAGCCTGAGCGAGAACTACCTGTACACGGTGCAGGCCTTTGAGGATTATCTGGACGCCCTCAGCCCGGGCGGCTTGCTGGTCTTCAACCGCTGGCTGCAGGTGCCGCCCAGCGAAGAAGTGCGCGCCTTTGCCACCCTTGCCGAGGCCCTGCGCCGCAGCGGGCGGGAACCGGTGCCGGCCTACCTGCTGGCCTTCCGCTCGATGCGCACCGCTACCTTCATCGCCGGCGAGCGCCCTTTCACGACGGAGGAAGTGGCCCTCGCCCGCAGCTTCCTCGAGCAGCGCGGCCTCGACCCCATCCTGCTGCCCGACGTGGCTGCGGAGGAGACCAACCGCTTCAACGTGCTGGCCGGACCGATTTACTACGATGCCTTCCGCGCCCTGCTGGCCGACCCGGGGCGCTTCCTGGCCGAGAACCCCTTCGACGTGCGCCCGCCCACCGACGACCGGCCCTTTTTCTTCCACTACTTCCGCTGGCGGCAGACGCCGGAGATCCTGGCCACGCTCGGGCTGACGTGGCAGCCGTTTGGGGGCAGCGGCTACTTTGTGCTGCTGGCGCTGCTGCTGCTGTTGACCCTGGCCTCGGCGGCGCTGATCTTTGGGCCGCTGCTGCTGCGCCGGGGCCGGGAGCGGATCGCCGCGCCCCCCGGCCTGCGCCGCCGCGCCCTGCTGTACTTCCTCTGTCTGGGGACGGGCTACCTGCTGGTGGAGATCGCCCTGGCCCAGAAGCTGATCCTGCTGCTCGATCAACCGGTGCTCGCGCTGGCAGCGGTGATCTTTGCCCTGCTGACCTTTTCCGGCATCGGCAGCCTGACCGCCCCCCGCTGGCCCCCCCCGGCACCCCCCGGCACCTGCGTCCGGGGCAGGTGTGCGTCCGGGGCAGGTGTGCGCCCGGCCCTGCTGCTGCTGGCCGGGCTGATTGTGCTCTACCCGTCCGGGATCGGGTGGCTGGAGCGGGCGGCGCTGGGCTGGCCCTCCGGGCTGCGGCTGCTGGCCGTCTGCCTGAGCCTGGCCCCGCTGGGCCTGCTGATGGGGGTGCCGTTCGCGCGCGGGCTGGCGGCGCTGCACCAGGTCGCCCCAGACCTTGTGCCGTGGGCGTGGGCCGTCAACGGCAGCGCCTCGGTGATTGCCCCGGTGCTGGGAGTGATGGTGGCGCTCGCCGGCGGGTTCAGCGCCGTGCTGCTGCTGGGGGCGGCGGCCTACGCGGTGGCGCTCGGGGCGGCGTTCACCTGAACCGGCCTTGCCCCCACGCGCGTTCAGAACTATACTGCGGCCGGTCGGGAACCGCCGCGCCCCGGGTCCCGGGGCATTTGATTGCCTACCTTCAGCATGAGACCACCCTGCCGTCTCTTCACCATGGTCACCGCCGGCCTGCTGGCCGCAGGCTGCGCGCGGGGCGTCCCCCTGCCCACCGAGACACGCCCTCCACCCCGGACGCAGGCGCCCGCGGCCCTCGCCTCCCCTACCCCTCAGGTCGCGCCAACCGCCGGCCAGGCCCCGACCGCCGCCGCACCAACCGCGGCCCCGCCGGCCGCTCCCGCCCCGCCGACCGAGCCGGCCCCCGCGCCGGCCGGCCCCACCTCGCTGCTACAGCCCGGGGAGCTGATCTATCTGGGCGCGTTCCGGCTGCCGGCCGGGAGCGGCGATTCCAACTGGGAGTACAGCGGATACGCCATGACCTGCTACCCTGGCGGCGACCCGGATGGCCCGGACGATGGCTTCCCCGGGTCGCTCTTCATCCTGGGGCACGACCAGCACCAGCTTGTCTCCGAGGTCAGCATCCCCATCCCGGTGGTCTCCGCCCGGAAGGACCCGGCGGACCTGAACGTAGCCGCCACGCTGCAACCGTTTGCCGACATCACCGGGGGGATGTTTGGCGCGCTGGAGCTTCCTCGCGCCGGACTGGAGTACCTGCCCCCGCAGGCCGGACAGGAAAGCGGCAAGCTGCACTTCGCCTGGGGCCAGCACTTCCAGTTCGAGCAAGCGCCATCCCACGGCTGGGCAGGGCTGGACCTTTCTAACCCACAGCCCGCCGGCCCGTGGTATCTGGACGGCTTTACCAACTACGTGGGGAACGACTACCTGTTCGAAATCCCCGCCGCGTGGGCCGAGCTGCACACGCCGGGATTGCGGCTGGCGACCGGACGCTTTCGGGACGGCATCTGGGGCGGGCTGGGTCCGGCCCTGCTGGCCATCGGCCCGTGGACGGAGGGCAATCCCCCGGCTCCGGGCGCGCGGCTGGCGCGGGTGACGCCGCTGCTGCTGTACGGGCAGCCCATGGCGGGAGCGGCCGAAATTGACGTTTCGGGCGGGTTTAAGATGAACGGCTTCGCCGAGCCGGACGAGTGGTCCGGTGGGGCCTGGTTGACGGCCGGGGAGCGCGCGGCGGTGGTGCTGGTGGGCACCAAAGCGCTGGGCAAGAGCTGGTACGGCTTCTCCAACGGTGTGGTCTACCCCACCAGCGGCGACCCGAATGAGACCTACCCGGAAGTCCCGCCCTGGCCTCACGACCAGCGCGGCTGGTGGTCGGAAGAGATCCAGGCGCAAATGCTGTTCTTCAACCCCGACGAGCTGGCCGCGGTTGCCCACGGCCAGATGCCCATCTGGGGGCCGCAGCCCTATGCCACGCTCGACCTGACTGCCTTCCTGCTCGACCCCGGTTTTGACTACGAGCGGGCCAAACGCTACCTGGCCGGCGCGCTGGCGTTCGACAGGGAAAACGACCTGATCTACCTGGTCGAACGCATGGCGGACGAAAACGAGAAGAGCGTGGTGCACGTGCTGGCCATCCGCTGAACCTACCCGCTTGACTACCGTTGCTCCCGCGTGAGCGGCACAAAGCGCACCGCGCCCAGGTTTTCCGAGCGGTACTGGTCCTCCCCATCGCGGGTGACCAGCCACAGGGTCTGCACCCCACCCACCGGCCCGACCGGGATCACCATCCGCCCCCCCACGCGGAGCTGCGCCAGCAGCGGTTGGGGCACGTGGTCCGGCGCGGCGGTGACGATGATCCCATCGAAGGGCGCGGCCTCCGGCCAGCCAAAGTAGCCGTCGGCGTGGCGCACCTGCACGCCGGCGTACCCCAGACGGGCCAGCCGCGCGCCGGCGGACTCGGCCAGCGCGCCGATGATCTCAATGGTGTACACCTCCACGTCCAGCGCAGCCAGCACCGCCGCCTGATAGCCGGAGCCGGCGCCGACCTCCAGGGCACGGTCCCCCGGCCCGAGCGCCAGGGCCTGAGACATCAGGGCCACGATGTAGGGCTGGGAGATGGTCTGGCCGTAGCCGATGGGCAGGGGGTAGTTCTGGTAGGCTTCGTCGAGGTATTCCGGGAGGACGAATTCGTGGCGGGGCACGGCGCGGATGGCGGCGATCACCGCCTGGTCGCCGATGCCCCAGCCAATGATTCCATCTTGCACCAGCCGCTCGCGGGCGGCGGCGAAGGGGTCCGGGGAGGGGCTGAGGGTCAGGTAGGGAGAGGGGGAGAGCCGGGGCGGCGGAGTGGGGGAGAGCGGGGGCGGCGGGGCGGGGGTGGCCGGGGGCGGGGCGGGGTTGCAGGCTGCCCCCAGGGTCAGGGTGAGTAGAATCAGCTTTCGGGAGAGGGAAGATCGCCCCATGCTGGCGCAATCTTCGCACATCCCACCACAGAGCGCAAGCGGAGGAGGTCATGGGGCTTCGTCGTCGAAGCCGTCGAACTCCATGTTGGCGTAGGTCCCCATTCAAGCTCGTTTCACCCACACAAAGGAGATTACCCCATGGCAAAAAAGATCCAGGCATGGTCAACCTACGGCCCCCGGCTGGAGTCAACCGGCCCGATGACCTCGGAGGAGCTGATCGAGAACATTGTGGCGGCCACCAACCAGACCCGCGGCAGCGTGCTGGCCATGCTCTCTGAACTGGACGAGCAGATCGAGTCCGGGCTGAAGGCCGGGCGGATTGTGCAGTTGCCCAACGGCACGCACTTCCGGCCCACCGGCAGGCGCACCGGGGAGGTAAACATCAACGTGCGCGTCAACCCGGACCTGGACAAGCGGGTGAACGCCGGCTTCCGGGGCAAGTGGCGCAACGCCGAGAACATCGGCAAGGCGGAGGCGGAGATGGTGGCGTTGTGGAACGCCGATCACCCGGACGATCTGATTGAGCAATAGGGCGGACGCCTGCCGCCGGCCACGGCTCGCCAGCGGGGAGGGCCGGGGGCGATCCCCCGGCTCTCCCCGGGGCGCTGCGGAATCTAGCCGGGAAACTCCGGGATTTCCCTGAGAACTTCCGAAATGTCTCTAAGAAATACCAGGATTTGTCTGAGAGATTCCGAGATTTGTCTGAGAGATTCCAGAATTTCCCTGAGAGATTCCGGGGCCGGGCCGGGGAATACCGGCGGGCGCCGTAGCTGCCCGGCCCGGCCGTGGGGGCCGCCGGGCCGGGCAGCGACCTGGCGCGAGAGGCCGGTCTTTGTGAAGCGTAGCCGTCAGATGCGGCTCAGATCGAGCATGCTCGGCCAAACAAGGGTGGGGTTTTGACCAGTTAGCAGCCGGTTGTTGCCTTACTCCCCACACGCGTGGGGATGGACCGCCTCGCTGCGTTCTCCTGCGTCAGGTTTTCGGGAACTCCCCACACGCGTGGGGATGGACCGAATTGGTTCGCCGAGCCGCGTTTGCTCGGCACGAACTCCCCACACGCGTGGGGATAGACCGCCACCAGCCCGCAGGCAGTGCTGACCGGGTGAAGACCTCGCGGGTCTTCAAGACCCGCGAGGTCTGGTGGATGGGCGGAACTCACCACCGGCGGCGGCTGGCCATAAACGGGGCGTTGAAAAACGCCCCGCTGGCACACGAAGCCGGTTGAAAACCGGCTGAGGCGGCAGATCAGATCATAACCCGATTTATCGGGTTTCCGGTCCCAGCCGATGGTTTCAGCCATCGGACTGTCTACCACTGGCCTGTCCACCATCGAGCTGTCCACGCTGCCCGTCTCACCCAGTCGGGGCAGGACCGGCCAGCGCCGCCGAAGGCGCCTCGGCGAGCGCATCCGCCTCCAGCGGCGACAACTCCGCCAGCGAACCTGGCCCGAAGTGCTGCAAGAAAGCCAGGGTGGTGCTGTACAGAATGGGCCGGCCCGGCCCCCTCTTTGATCGTGGCGCACCTTTCCGAGGGCCAGCAATCTTCAGATGAAACCCTTCTCTCGAATTGTCTCGCTGGGGCAAGAGCATATTGCACCGCAAGTAAAACAGGACTACCATACTATCGGCAATCGATCCTTGTGCCCTTCACCCTTCTCACATAGCCAGAAAAGGAGTCGCTATGTAAGCAGCACTCAACCACAAAAACCCCTGGAGCTATTGATGAACTGGCAGCACGAAGAAGGAGTCTATCATGTTCAGAAGGGCACTCTCCAAAACACGAAACTGGTTCGCCTTGTTCACCCTGCTGGCAATGCTGGCCGGGGTGGGCAGCATTCCCCCCGCTCAAGCACGAACTCCGCCTTCTGCCTTTCCCGCCCCTCGCCTCTCCTCCTCGCCCCCATCCGATAAGAGCCATGCACCCCAGGACATCCCGGCTCGGTACGCCTATTTTGAAGACTTCGAGCACAGCGACGGTGGGTTCACCGTTCACGGAGCCTCCACCTCATGGGAATGGGGCACGCCAACTAGCGGGCCAAACGAAGCCCATTCGGGCACACGCCTGTGGGCCACGAATCTGGATGGCAACTACTCCGACAACGAGCGGGGTACTCTCCTGTCACCCAATATTCGCCTGTATGCCTACGGCGGTCAGAGCCTCACCCTCACGTGGTGGCAGTGGTTGCAGTCTCAAAGTGGTGCGGACATCGCTAGCGTCTACGTTAGCAAGAACGGTGGCCTCGCCTGGACACAAGTCTACGGGCCGGTCAGCGGTGACGTAGACACTCGCTGGACTTTCCACAGTGTAACACTTGACCCGACCTACTCGGTCAAACGCTTCCGCGTTGCCTTCCGCTTCCGCTCCAATCGCCGGGCAACATTCCCGGGCTACTACGTGGACGACGTGGGCCTGCTCATCCACAAAACCTACGGCGTGACGGTCAACCCTGCCTCCGGGACTCAGCCCGGCTATCCCGGCGTCCTCGCCACCCACACCCTCACTGCAACCAACACCGGCAATGTTGAAGACACCTTTGACGTGGCCGTGAGTGGCAACTCGTGGACTACCAGCGCCCCGGCCAGCGTTGGCCCGCTGAACCCCGGCGAGAGCGTTGCCGTGGAAGTGCTGGTGAACGTCCCGGCAGAGGCCATACTGGGGGAGGCCGACACCGCCACTGTCACCCTCAGCTCTCAGGGGAATCCTGCCCAGACGGCGGCAGCCACTCTGACCACCTTGACCTTCTTCGGCGACGTTCCCCCCGACTACTGGGCAACCCCCTCCATTCTCTCCCTGCTGAACGCCGACCTCGTCTCGGCCATCACCCTGCAATACGGCATTCCCACGGCTTGTGAGATCGGCAACTACTGCCCGGAGAACGGCGTCACCCGCGCCGAAATGGCCGTTTTCCTGCTGCAAGGAGAACACGGTTCCAGCTACCAACCGCCGGCTGCGACCGGCGCGATGTTCACCGACGTGCCCCTCACCTATTGGGCTGCGGAGTGGATCGAACAACTGGCCCGCGAGGGCATCACCTCCGGCTGCGCCCCCGGCCTGTACTGCCCGGAGGACCCGGTCATCCGCGCCCAGATGGCCGTCTACCTGCTGCGCACCGAGCACGGCTCCGCCTACTTCCCGCCCCCGGCGACGGGCGAGATATTCGTGGACGTACCGCTCAATTACTGGGCCGCCGCGTGGATCGAGCAGCTTTACGTCGAGGGCAACGCCCACGTTTGCAGCACTAGCCCGTCGCTGTACTGCCCGGATGACGTCACAACCCACGCCCAGATGGCTGAGTTCATGGTGAAAACATTCGACGTGCCGATGCCCTGACCCTGTCCTTCACACCTGACAGAGGTCGGAATAAGGCCGGCCCGGACAACACACTTACAATTCGGGGGCTGCGCGCGCAGCCCTTGTTCCTCCAACTTCTCTATCCCAGAACGAAAAGCGGGGGCACGGGGAGGCCCGCCCCGCGCACACTCACCGCGCTCGGCTCCCGGCCTCTTCCAGCGGCGGCAACTCCGCCAGCGAACTCAGCCCAAAGTGCTGCAAGAAGGCCGGGGTGGTGCTGTACAGGATGGGCCGCCCCGGCCCCTCCGCCCGCCCCACTTCCTCAATCAGGCCCTTGCCCAGCAGGCTTTTCAGGGCGCTGTCGGAGTTCACCCCGCGCACCGCGTCCAGATCGGGGCGGGTGAGCGGTTCGCGGTAAGCGATGATGGCCAGACACTCCAGCGCCGCGCGGCTGAGGTGGGTAGCGGCCTCCAACCCCAGAAAGCGCTCCACCTGCGCGGCCAGCGCGGGCGCGGTGGTCAACTGCACCCCCTCGCGCCCGCGCTGCAAGCGCAGCCCGCGCGTGGCGTAGTGCGCCTCCAGTTCGGCCAGGGCGGCCTCCACTGCCGCGACGCTCATCTCCAGCGCCTGGGCCAGTTGCCCGACTGTGGCCGGGCCGGAGGCCACAAAAAGCAGCCCCTCCACTTGCGCGGAGACCTGCGGGGGCGCCCCGGCGATTGGGGCAGAACGCGAAGCGGTGGCAACATCAGTGGGCGTGTTATAATCC
>CAYZNA010000122.1:0-9236 GCA_964478665.1 uncultured Anaerolineales bacterium | reverse complement strand
GGGATGGGTCACAGTCAGTTTGACACTTTGACTTCTGAGCCTGAATAAGGGCAAAATAGGCTGGCTTGCTTATCCTCTGCTCAGGAGTTGTGCTATGGCTGCCCGAACTAATATGCCCGTGGAAGATCGTGTTGCGATTGCCCTTCAGATGTTGGCGCCTCAACGTCAACGTGGTGAAGCTACTGCCCTGGCGGAACGTTATGGGATCAGCCGCCAGATGACGTACTATCTGGCGGGCAAGGGCGAAATGGTGTTGATGAGGGGTCTGTCGCCGACGAATGGCCCTGCTCCGGCGGAGGGCTTTGTGACCGTAACGTCTGTGCGTTTGAAACGGGCTGTGACGCTGCTGGAGTTGCTGGGGGTCTCGGAGCGGGACACGGTGTTGGCCCTGGAAGAAATGCTGGACACGCATCGTTCGCCGGCTTATGTAGTGCAAGTTCGGCAAGAAGCCGAGGCGCTGGCACTGGCGCGCAATGCCGAATTGGAGCCTGAGCTGAGGGGGTTGCTGGCCGCGGATGAGATCTTCTTGCATGAACAACCGATCCCGGGGATTGTGCATCCGGCCAGTCTGTATCTGACTGGTTTGAGCCTGAGTGCTCAGCGGGATGGAGAAACCTGGGGATGCCAGTTTCTGGAAAGGGGGGTGGGGGACGGTATCATCAGCGATGCCGGAAGTGGTCTGGCGGCGGGGGCGGCTCTGGCGCAAGTGGGCTGTCATGCCGGCGACTGGTTTCACCCCCTGCTCTTGACCGCGCTGGTGGATGCCCAATACGAGCGGCAGGCGTATGCAGCCCTGGCGGAGCAGTATGTTCGGGAAGAGAAGCTGCGTCAGACGCATACCGCCAGACGTTGGGAAAACCACTGGCGGAAATATGAAAAGGCCTGTACGGAAGCGGAGCAGGCCATCGAACGCTATGACCAGTGGCATATCCTGCGGCTGGAATTGCGTGCGGCGGCCACACAATTCGACTGGACTTCCGGGCAGGTGCGCACACCCACCCTGGTGCAGACCGAACTGTGCCGCCTGGCGACCGCCTTTGCTCTCCGGGCAAAAGGTACACATGCCCAGAATCTGGTCAGCCTGTTGAATAGCCAGGCCAGAGCCTTGACCTCCCTCTTGCCATACATCCAGCAGGCCCTGGCTCCGCTTGAAGCCGCCTGGGGTGAACAAGCCACCCGCGTGGTATGCCGGCTGTGGCAGGCCTTGCAGGAGTGGGCTTTCCCATTCTGGCAACCCGACCAGCGCCGACAGCTTGAACAGGCCATTACCGAGAGCCTGGCCTGGGCAAGTGAACATCTGGCCCACCATTTGTCCACCTTGCAACACCTGGTTGCTGCCATCCTGGCGCAATGGCCGCGGACCAGCAGCGCCATTGAGTGTCTGAACAGCCTCCTGCGTCCGTATCTGAATGCCCGCAAACAGGTCAGTCAGGGCTTCCTCGACCTGTTTCGCTTCTTCCACAACACCCATCGCTTCGTGCGCGGGAAACGGAAAGGCTCCAGTCCGCTTGAATTGGCAGGCGGCCCTTCTATTGACGACCCCCTGGCCTTCCTCGGGTTGGGAGCAAAATCCTGAAAGTGTCAAACTGACTTCCTCGATTTTTGACCCATCCCCGAAATTCTTCTGGAGGAATTCCTGAAACCGCTGGGACTCAGCCAGTATCGGCTGGCCAGAGACATCTCCGTTCCTGCGCGCCGAATCAACGAGATTGTTCTGGGAAAGTGCGCCATCAGCCCGGATACTGCGCTCCGGTTATCGCGCTTCTTTTGCATGTCCGACCGGTTCTGGATGAATCTGCAGACGCGCTACGACATCGAAATGGAGAAAGATAGGCTGGCAGATCGGCTGGAGCGGGAAGTCCACGTTTATGTGCCGGCATAGCTACACGTGAGGGGATCATGAGCAAAACCAGAAAAGCCATCGTCGGCACCGGCAGCTACCTGCCGGAGGCCATTGTTACCAACGAAGACATCGAGCGCAACACGCTGGACTACGACCGCGAACGGGCCGGCGTCAGTCTGCACGACTGGGTGATGGAACGCATCGGCGTGCGCATCCGCCACAAGGTCGCGCCGGGCGAGGGCACCTCCGACATGGCCGCCGCCGCCGCGCGCCGGGCGCTAGAAGACCCCGGGCTATAGCCGGAGCACCTCGACTTGATTGCGATGTCCACCTTCTCCTCCGACTACCGCGCCCCCAACTCGGCCGGGCTGTTGCAATCCCTGCTGGGCGTCAAGTGCAAGTTCTTCCAGATCGAGCACGCCTGCTCCGGCTTTGTGGATGCCACTATTCTGGCCTCCGCGCTGATGGACACGCTGGAGGCGAAGACCGCGCTGGTGTGCTCGGCTGACGCCGTCTCGGTGTACTGCGACCCGCAACTCTTTATGATGCAGACCATCTTCGGCGATGGCGCCGGGGCAGCCATCCTGCAGCGCAGCCCGGACCCGAAGTACGGCGTCCAGGCCCACTACACCGGCGCCGATGGCAGCATTGGCATGTGGGCCGCGGTGCCCGGCAACGGCACCAAATTCGTCCCCGGCTACGAGCTGCTGATGAGCCGCGACCACTACATCCGCCTGCAATACAAAAACGTGTACCCCTTCGCCGTCGACAAGATGGCCGAGGGTGCGCGCGAAGTCTGCCGCAAAATGGGCAAACGGCTGGAAGACGTGGACTGGTTTGTGCCCCACCAGACCGGCAAAAACATCATCATTGACACCGCCCGCGAGCTGGGCCAGCCGCTGGAGAAGTTCTACATGTGCATCGAGCACACCGGCAACACCTCCGGCGCCACCACCGCCATCGCCCTCGACGAGGCCAACCGCGAGGGCCTGTTCCGCGACGGCGACTCGATTGTGATCACCGCCATCGGCGCCGGCATGGCGTGGGGCGCCTTGTACCTTAACTGGTACGATTACACGGCCAGAAAGCTGCAACCCGCAAACCGCCGGTAACTTGCGGCATCTGGACCGCATTCTGGAGGCGTGGGATGAACACTGTGGCGAGTAGCGAACCGCGGATCATCGCTCTGAAAGTTACGAAAGAGCGTATTACTGCGCAACTGGCAGATGGCCGCACCGTGAGCGTGCCGCTGGCGTGGTCGTGGCGCCTCTCGGACGCAACGCCCGAGCAGCGCCACAACTTTGAGATCATGGGGAATGGGCAGGGAGTTCATTGGCCGGATGTAGACGAGCACCTCAGTGCGGCCGGGATGCTCGGTGGAATCCCGGCGCACCGTCCCCGGCGCGCTTCCGGGCGTGGTCAACCCACGGAAGAGCCAGCGGCCAGCCCCCGATTGCCGAAGGTGTCGGGGGCCAGCTGCGCCGGAGTGCCCGCCTGATCTGCGGAAAACCGTGCAGTGAGTGTTGACTCTCCTCCTTCCTGTGTGGGCATCGTCGGCGTGGGCGCCATCGGCTCGGGCGTGGCTCAACTGGTCTCCAGCCTCGGCGCCCGCACCGTGGTGGTGGCTCCGCGCCCCGGCGGGGTGGAGCGTGCCCGCGCCATGCTGGAAAAATGCTACCTCGGCGATGTGCAGCGCGGGCGCATCTCGCGCGCCGAGGCCGAGGCCGGCCTGGCCCGCCTGCACTTCACTCCCTACTACGGCGACCTCGCCGGGGCGGAGATCGTCATCGAGTCCGTGCCGGAAGACCTGGCCCTCAAACAGCAAGTGCTGGCCGCAGTGGAGGCCGCCACCGGCCCGGACTGCATCTTCGGCAGCAACACCTCCTCCATCCCCATCCAGCAGATTGCCGCCGGGGCGGGGCGCCCGGCCAACGTAATCGGCACGCACTACTTCTGGCCCGCCCATCGCTACAAGCTGCTGGAGATCGCCCACGCTCCCACCACTTCCGCCTCCACCATTGACCGCACCCTGGCCCTGGCCCGCTGGCAGGGCAAGACCCCGCTGCTGGTGCGCGACCTGCCCGGCTTTTTCACCACTCGCGCCCTCGCCCCGTACATCAACGAGGCCGTGGCGCTGGTCGCCGAGGGCGCGCCGCTGGAGGCCGTTGACCGGGCCATGATCGGCTTCGGCTTTGCCATGGGACCCTTCAAACTGATGGATTCGGCCGGGGTTGAGACCCTGGCCCGCGTGGGCGACTCGCTGCGCGACCACCTCGGCGACCGCGTGGGCGACATGCCCCGCCTGTGGAGCATCCTGCGCGGGGGACACGTGGGCTACAAAGGGGGGGGGCGGGAGGCGGCCACCGGCTTCTACCTGTACCCCGGCGGCCGTGACCCGGACCCGCGCGTGATCCCGCTCTTCGGACACAAACCCGGCCCCCGCCCCTCAGCCGATGAAATCGCCCTCCGCCCGGTGTACCAGATGATCAACGAGGCCGCCCACTGCCTGGCCGAGGGGGTGGTGCCCACCCCGGAGGAGGCCGACCTCGGCGCGGTGCTTGGCCTGGGCTGGCCGAAGGCCAGGGCCGGGGGGCCGCTGGCCTATGCGCGCCAGGCCGGCCCGGGGGCGGTCGTCGCGCAGCTCAACTGCTGGGCTGAGACTCACGGCCCGCGATTCACGCCCTCCCAGGCCCTGATGAAAATGGAACGCTGGTCGCGCCCTTCGCGGGGCGACCCCGGCCCTGCCGCGTAGTGCTCGGCCGTCCGCCGGCGCGCCCTCTCCCGCCGGCCGGACCTGCCGCACAATTTATAACCCCAACATAACCACCACAAACAGCCCACTTTGATATAATCAAAACATGACAAACCCTGGTGAAAATTCGCAGTCTGCGCCCTCCTCGCGCTCCGGGCACGTAATAGTGATCGCCCTCGACGGTGCGACCTGGGACCTGGCCCGCCCCTGGATGGAAGCCGGCCACCTGCCCAACCTTGCCCGGCTGGTGGCCTCCGGCGCCTCCGCCGAAATGCAGGCCGAGCTGCCGCCCTCCTCCGTGCCCAACTGGCCGGCCTTTATGACCGGCAAGAATGCCGCCCGCCACGGCTGCCCGTGGTGGCTGCAACGCGACGCGGGCGGCCGGCTGGACCGCGTGCCCATCGATTCTCATTCCGTGCAGGGCGATACCCTGTGGAGCTACGCCTCCGCCCACGGCAAGAAGGTGATCGTGCAGAATGTCCCGGTCACCTACCCGGTGGAGCCGGTAAACGGAGTGCTGATCTCCGGGCTGCTCACCCCGCGCACCGCCGGCGACTTCGTGTACCCGCCCGAACTGAAGCCGCAACTGGATGCTGCTGTGGGCGGCTATCAAATCTACCCGCAGGGCGGCTACGCCCACGGCCGCGAGCAGGCCTATCTGGAGGCCCTGCTGGCCAACATCCGCCTGCACGCCCAGGCCGCCGATTGGCTGTTGCGCAACCACGACTGGGACTTCTTTATGCTGGTGCTCGGTCCCACGGACGAGGGCGCCCACAAATACTGGCACTACATGGACCCGGCCCATCATCTGTACAGGCCGGAAGAGGCCACCCGTTTTGGCGACAGCATCCGGCAAATGTACACCGCTGCCGACGAGGCCATTGGCCTGCTCTCCGCCCACGCCGCCGAGGGTGACACCGTGATCGTGATGTCGGACCACGGCTTCGGCCCGGTGGAGCGCTTCTTCTTGCCCAACAACTGGCTGATGCAGCACGGCTACCTGCGGCTCAAGTCGTCGGGCGTGAGCGCCCTCAAACGTCTGCTGTTCAAGCTCGGCTTCACGCCGCGCAACGTTTACCCGCTGGGCAAGCAGGCCCTCTCGCTGCTGCGCGGGGGGGACACCCTGCGCCAGCGATTAGACCCGGCCCGCCAGGGCCAGTCGCCGCTGCGCAAGATCTTCCTTTCCGACGAAGACATTGACTGGACCCACACCCGCGCCTTTGCCACCGGCTTCCTGTGCAGCCAGATCTACCTCAACTTGCGCGGGCGCGAGCCGCAGGGCGTGGTTCCCCAGAGCGAATATCACGCCCTGCGCGAACGGCTGGTCTCCGAGCTTGCCGCCCTGCCCAATCCGGAGTACGGGCGGGATGACCCCGCCCCGACCGGAAAGCCGCACTACGCGCGCGTCTACCGCCGCGAAGAGCTGTACACCGGCCCGCTGCTGGAGAACATGCCGGACCTGCTCTGCCTGCCGGCCGACTTCCGCACCGTGGACTCGGGCATTGACTTTCGCTCCAACAAACTCTTCGAGACCGATTCGGCCCTCACCGGCACCCACCGCGTGCAGGGCATTTTCGTCGCGCGGGGACCGGGGATGCGCTGCGGGGAAGCGATTCCCCCCATCCGCATCTATGACCTGGCCCCGACCATTTTGCACCGCCTCGGGTTGCCCGTCCCCGACGACATGGATGGGCGCGTGATCGAGGCCGCCCTGGCGCCCGGCGAACTGGCCGCGCATCCGGTGCGCTTCGGGCCTGCCGGCAACCGGCGTCGCGCCGGGAATGGCGCCACCAGTGAGGATGACGCCACCGTCATCGAGCGCCTGCGCGACCTTGGATATCTGAGCTGAGCGCCAGCGGTAGCGAGCGCTCATGTCTGAGCCAGTCTCCGACCATGAGGAGATAGACGCTATGAACGCAACCATTCATACTCCCGTCAGGCCACAGCGCCTGCCCCTTCTCCTCAGCGTGGGTCTCGCACTCCTGCTGCTTCCGGGAGCACTGTCACTGAATGCCGCCAGCGCCGGGGCGCAGCAGCTCTCTGGTGGGGCCGTGCTGACTCATGGGCCGTTCGTGAGCGCGGTGGACGATACCAGCGCGGCCATCTTTGCGCGGGTCAGCGCGAGCAGTTCTGTGCAGGTTGTCTATTCCGGCAGAGTGGGCTCCCACAGAGAGATCAGGGTCTCCCCGGCAACCCGTGCCACTCCGGAGGACGACTTCACGGTCAGGATCTCCCTCACCGGGCTGCAACCGGCCACGACGTATCGCTACAAAATCCTGATTGACCGCCAGCCCGCCCTGGCTCCGCCGGTCGGGCCGGGGGTGCAGCGGCTGCCCGTCACGCTCCGCTTCACCACCGCCCCTCCGATGGATACCCTGAGCAATTTCAGCTTTGCCGTCTTCAGCGACCTCTCGCAGCGGCCAGGTTTTCGCGCCCTGGCTTATCAGAGTGCAGCCAGCGACTCCCCGGCCTTCGTGTTGCAAATTGGCGATTTCGACCATAGCAACCCCGCCGCCTCCGAACCGGTTGATATTGAAAACTGGCGCATCATGAACCGCAGCGTGATCTACGATAACGCTGCCGGCCAGGACTTCGCCGCCTTCATCGCCCCGTCCTTTCCCTTCTTCCACGTGTGGGACGATCACGACTACGGCATGGATAACGCCGACCGCACCGCCCCGTGGAAAGACCTGGCCACAAAGGCGTTCAAGGAATACTACCCGCTGCCGGCCTTGCCCAACCCGGACGGTGGGTTGTGGTACAGCTTTCGCTATGCCCAGGCTGAGATATTCATGCTGGACCTGCGCTCTCAGCGCGACCCTGATGATTTGCCGGACGGCCCCGACAAGTCCATGCTGGACGGCGGCGGACTCCCCATCGGCCAGAAGCAGTGGCTGGAGTCCGGCCTGCTCGCGTCCACGGCCCGCTGGAAATTCATCGTGTCCAGCTCGGTCTGGAATCCACACAGCAAGCAGGTGGATAGCTGGGTTCTGTTCCAGTCGGAACAGCAAGAGTTGGTCAACTTTATTCAGAGCAACAACATCACCGGCGTCATCATCATTTCTGGCGACCTGCATTCCGGCGGCGCGATTGACAACGGGACGAATTCCTACTTTCCGGACATCAGCGTACCCACCACCAATATCCGCAGCCAGCGCAGTTGCACCGGTGGCTACTGCGGCGCGTGGAGCGAAGGCATCGTCGTTGGCGTGGACCCCTCCGGTTACGGCCTGATCACCGTCCAGTACGACGCCGTCAGCGGGGTGGATACTGTCATTCTGCGCGCCAAAGGCGAGGACGGCAGTACGCGGCTGGTGTATTCAGTCTCGCTGCCCCCGGCAGTGCGGCTGCACCGGCGCTAGCCGCCGGCCGCAATGATCCGCCTGGTCGCTTTTGACCTCGACAACACCCTGATCGGCCCTGACCTGACGCTGTCCCCGCGCGTGAAGGCGGCCGTCTCCCGGACCCTGCAGCGGGGGGTGGCGGTCACTATCGCCACCGGGCGCGGTCCCTCCCCCACCGACCAGTTCGCCGCCGCGCTGGGTCTGGCCGCTCCGCTCATCTGCTTTCAGGGCGGCATTGTGTACGACCACCGCGCCCGGCGTGTGCTCCACGAAACCCGCCTCGACCCGGCGGTGATCCCCATCATCGTCCGCCTGGCCGCAGAGCGCGGCTGGAACCTGCAATTCGAGAGCCCGGACATGATCTACCTGCCGCGCCGCTCCGACCACCCGGAGGAACTGTTCGAACTGCTGCGCGTCTCCAACTGGAAGCGGGTGGATGACTTTCTGACCGACCTGCCGGAAGTGCCGCACAAGTTCATCCTCTCCGTGCACGACCGCGCCGAACGCGACGCGCTGGCCGCCGAACTGCGCGCCAGTTTCGAGCAGATGGCTCCGGCCAGAATCACCGTCGTCCCCTCCCACCCCATTCTGGTGGAGGGGCTGCCGCGCGGGATGAGCAAGGCGGTGGGGCTGGAATGGCTGGCCGGGCACTACGGTATCCCCGCCTCCGCGGTGCTGGCGGTGGGCGACAACGACAACGACGCCGAGATGCTGGCGTGGGCCGGGCTGGGGGTGGCGCTGGCGGATGGCAGCCCGGCGGCGCTGGCGGCGGCGGACGCGACTGTGCCGCCCGTGGCGGAAGACGGGGCGGCGGTGGCGCTGGAGCGGTTTGTGTTATCATGAGTGGACTGCTCTGGCTTCTGGAGAAACCGGCGATGGCTGAACCACGCATCATCATTGACCCCAAAATCTGTCACGGCAAGCCGGTGCTGGCAGGCACCCGAATCATGGTCGCCAATATCCTCAGCCTGCTGGCCGGGGGATATACCGTCAGGCGAATTACGGAGTATTACCCCGAATTGACCGAGGAAGCAGTCACTGCAGCAATCCGATACGCGACGAATGTGGTCTCAGAGGAGGATGTTTTCCCTCTTCGCTCCGAGACAGTGGTGCTGCTGCCAGCATCCGCCTGATTTCCATGCCACTGCGCTTTTTCCTCGACCACAACATGTCGCCGGAAACTACCCGGTTCTTGCGAGACGAACTGGGGTTCGATGCGACTGACACTCGTGAACAGGGACTGCAGTCCGCCAGTGATTTCGAGATTGTTGCCTGCGCGGCACGACAGGGCAGGATT
>CAYZNA010000121.1:5117-9243 GCA_964478665.1 uncultured Anaerolineales bacterium | reverse complement strand
CACCGGGGGCGATCACACCGGATCGCCCACCGGGGGCGATCACACCGGATCGCCCCTACTGTTAATTTGCGCCCAGGCCTGCTCCACCACCGAGGCCGCCTCCTGGCTGCCGCGCCCGGAGGCCGTCGCCGGCTGGAGCGCGCTACCTCCGCTGGCGGCCGGGGGCGTAGTGGAGGTCGCCCGTGGCCTGCGCACCGCCGGTGAGACCGCGCAACGGGCAGTGGCGTTCTGGCGCGGGCTGGGGCTGGAGGCGGCGGAGGTGGCCGACGGGCCGGGGTTGGTTCGGGCGCGGGTGCTATGCTGCCTGATCAACGAGGCCGCCGGGGCGCTGATGGAGGGCGTGGCCTCCGCCGGGGACATTGACACTGCCATGCAGCTCGGTACCAACTACCCGCGCGGCCTGCTGGCGTGGGGCGATCTGATTGGCCTCGACGCGGTGCTGGGCGTCATGCGCGGCCTGTACGAAGAATACGCCGAGGACCGCTACCGCCCCTCACCGTTGCTGGTCCGCTACGTGCAGGCCGGCTGGCTGGGGAAGAAGACCGGGAAGGGATTCTTTGAGTATAGGAGTGAAACGTAAAACGTGGGATACGTTTCAGGTTGTCACGTTTCACGTTTTCACGTTGTCACGTTTCAGAACCGGAGGCAAGGCTTCGATGGAAACCCGTTTCTACACATGGGATGACCTGCCGCAGACGGAGATGATGCCCGGCGTAAACCGGCGCTTGATCGCCGGCGAGCGGCTAATGGTGGTGCAGGTCACTGCCGCGCAGGGCACGGTCGTGCCGCAGCACCGCCACCCGCACGAACAGATCACCCTGCTGCTCAGCGGCGCGCTGCGGGTAATCTCCGGCGGCGTGGCGCGGGAGATGCGCGCCGGCGAGGCCGTGCACTTCCCCTCCAACGCGCCGCACGAGGTGGTGGTGCTGGAGGACTCGATCATCCACGACATCTTCAGCCCGCCGCGCGAGGATTTTCTCAAGTAGATGCGGACCTGAGGGAGGCAAGATGGACGAACAAACCAAAAAAACTGCCCTCCGTATGTTCACTTACGGCATGTACGCCGTCACGGCGAAGCACGCCGGGGAGGTGGCCGCCATGACCGCCAACTTCCTCACCCAATCCAGCTTCACCCCGCCCATGGTGGCCGTGGCGGTGGAGGTGGACAGCAAGACCCATCGGGTGATCGAGGCCAGCGGCGCCTTTGCCGTGAACGTGTTCGAGAGCGGCCAGCGTGAACTGGCCGGCCAACTGGGGCGCAAGTCGCGCAAGTCGCCGGACAAGTTCGACGGCGTGGCGTGGACCCCCGGCCCGGCCACCGGCGCCCCGATTCTGGAAGCGGCGCTGGGTTGGGTGGAGTGCCGGGTGACCGGCAAAGTGGAGTCCGGCGATCACACGATCTACGTGGCCGAGGTGGTTGAGGCCGGAGTGCACCGCGAAGGCGCACCGCTCAGCATGGCCGAGGCCGGTTTCCGGCATTCCGGCTGAGCACTTGCGCCCTGAGCCGCGCTGGCCCGGAAGAACCAGGTGGGGACCCTTCCGCTGACCGCGATTCCGCTCGCCTTTGGCGGGGGCCTCCTGCTGCTGGCCGGCCTCGCAATCGAAGGCCCCAGCCGCCTGCCCGCCGGAACGTGGGGGCTGGTCCTGTGGCTGGCGGTGGTCAACACGGCCCTGGCCTACCTGCTTTACAACCACGCGCTTCAGGTGCTCACCGCGCTGGAGATGAACGTGATGCTCAACCTCACGCCGTTGGGCACGGCCGCCCTGGCGTGGTGGCTGCTGCAAGAGCGGCCGGCCGTGGTGCAATTGGCCGGTATCGTCGCCGTGATTGGCGGGGTGCTCATGGTGCAAATGAAGGTCCGCGGCGACCCATGCTATACTCCCCCGCATGGACCTGTTCGACCACGCCCTTGAGCGCCGCATAGCGCGCGAGGCTCCGCTGGCGGCCCGCATGCGCCCGCGCACCCTCGACGAATTCGTCGGGCAGGAAGAGATCGTCGGGCCAGGGCGACTGCTGCGCCGCGCCATCGAAGCCGACAAGCTGTTCTCTTCCCTCATCCTGTGGGGGCCGCCGGGCACGGGCAAGACCACCCTCGCCAGCATCATCGCCAACCGCACCCGCTCGCACTTTGCCACCATGAGTGCGGTGCTGGCCGGCATCCCGCAACTACGGGAGGTGATCGCCGCCGCCCGCGAGCGGCGCAAGCTGCACGGGACGCGCACCATCCTGTTTGTGGACGAGGTGCACCGCTGGAACAAGGCCCAGCAAGACGCGCTGCTGCCGCACGTGGAGGACGGCACCATTACCCTGATCGGCGCCACCACTGAGAAGCCCTACTTTGAGGTGATCGGTGCGTTGGTCTCGCGCTCGCGCATCTTTCAGCTCAAGGCCCTCGGCGACGAGGATGTGCGCCGCGTGGTGCTGGCGGCCCTCGCCGACCGCGAACGCGGATACGGCGCGCTGGCGGTGCGACTGGAGCCGTCCGCTCTGGCGCATTTTGTCAACATCGCCGGCGGCGACGCCCGCAACGCCCTCAACGCGCTGGAGCTGGCGGTGGAGACTACCCTGCCCGGCGAGGATGGAGGCATTCACGTCACACTGGAGGTGGCTCAGGAATCCATTCAGCGCCGGGCCATTCTGTACGACAAGGACGGCGACGCGCATTACGACTCCATCTCAGCCTTCATCATGAGCGTGCGCGGCTCGGACCCGGACGCCGCGCTCTACTGGCTGGCCAAGATGCTGTACGCCGGGGAAAGCGCGCGCTTCATCCTGCGCCGGCTGCTGATCCTGGCCGGGGAGGACATCGGTCTGGCCGATCCGCTGGGGCTGGTGGTGGCCAGCGCCGCCGCGCAGGCCTTTGAGTACGTCGGGCTGCCGGAAGGGGTATATCCGCTTGTGGAGGCCACCCTGTACCTGGCTACCGCGCCCAAGAGCAACTCGGCCACGCACTACTTCAAGGCCTACCAGAAGGTAGAAGAGGAGGGAAAGGTGGACGTGCCGCGCCACCTGCAAGATGCCAACCGCGACGCGGCCGCGCTCGGCCACGGCCAGGGCTACGTTTATCCGCACGAACAGCCCGGCCACCACACCGGCCAGCAGTACCTGCCGACCGCGCTGCTGGGGACGTATTTCTACCGCCCGTCGCAGGAGGGGTACGAGGCCGAGGTCGCCGGGCGGCTGGCCCGCTGGCGCGAGGCCCAGCGCCGGGCGCTGGGGATCGAGGCCACTACCGAGGTCGCCCCGCTCTCCGAGCGCGAGATTGTGGGCATCAAGCAGAAGATGGTACGACGAGCAGGGTAGACAGAGTGGCGACAGGAATAGCTCAACTGCCCGCGCTGGCGCCGGCTCGCCATTACTTTGTGGATGAAGCCGGAGACCTCAGCCTGTTCGATAAGAAGGGCCGCATCTTGCTCGGCAAGCCCGGCGTGTCGAAGTTCTTCATGGTGGGCGTGGCATTGCTCCCGGATCCGGCGCTGGCCCACACGAAACTGGAGGCCCTGCGCGCCGAATTGCTGGCCGACCCGTACTTCAGAGGTGTGCCATCCATGCGGCCGGAGGCGCGGAAGACGGCCATCGCCTTTCACGCCAAGGATGATCAGCCCGAAGTGCGGCGGGATGTGTTCCGGTTGCTGCCGGAATTGGGCACGAAAGTACAGGTCGCCATCCGACGCAAGGCCGTGCTGGCGCAGGAGGCGCAGGCTCTCTTCCGTTATGGGCGACGGAAGCTCCGGCCCAACGACGTGTACGATGATCTGGTAGAGCGGCTGTTCAGAGGCCGGCCACATCTACGGGGCGTAGATCACATCTTTTTCGCCCGGCGCGGACAGGCCTTTCGCAAACACGCGCTGGAGAAAGCTATTGCCCGAGCCAGCAACGTTGGAGCCTCACAACTCGAGAAACCGACCGACATGCTGACGCGAACTCATACCGGCTTCCCTTCCGAGTATGCCGGATTGCAGGTAGTGGACTATCACCTGTGGGCCTTACAGAGGTTGTACGAGATGGGAGAAGATCGTTTCTATCTGCTGCTGGCGCAGGATTTCCAGTTGATCGTAGACGTTGACGATACGCGCCAGAATCCGGAAGGCGGCGCCATTAAAACGTGGGCCCGCGCCTCCGAGA
>CAYZNA010000121.1:0-5107 GCA_964478665.1 uncultured Anaerolineales bacterium | reverse complement strand
CGTGGTACACCGACGTTCATCCGCTGTCACTGGAAAAAACAGACGGCCCTCGGACAGGCTAGGCTCAAGCAGATATACCACTTGAGCACACGGCATGGAGCCGACTTTCGCCTGTTGCAGGGCCACTCAGATCATACCGCGAATGCCGGACAAAATCAAGAGGCGCAATTGACGACGATCCTCCTCATCCGCCACGGCGAGAACGACATGGTCGGCAAACGGCTGGCTGGCTGGACGCCCGGGGTACACCTGAATGAGCGTGGGCGGCAACAAGCCGAGGCGCTGGCCCGGCGGCTGCAAAAGGCCCCCATCAAAGCTGTTTATTCCAGCCCGCTGGAGCGGGCGCTGGAGACCGCCGCGCCGCTGGCAGCGGCAAAGGGGCTGCCGGTGATCGAACGGCCCGGCCTCGGGGAGATGCAGTACGGCAAGTGGACCGGCAAGTCGCTGCGGGAACTCTCTCAGCGCACACTGTGGCCAACCATCCAGCACGCGCCCTCGCTGGTGCGCTTCCCCGGCGGGGAATCCTTCCCGGAGGCCCAGGCGCGGGCGGCGACGGAGATCGAGCGGTTGCGCGCCGGCCACACCAACCAGATGATCGCCTGCTTTTCGCACAGCGACATCATAAAGCTGATCGTATCGCACTACCTTGGCCTGGCGCTGGACCTGTTTCAGCGGCTGCACGTCAGCCCGGCTTCTATCTCGGTGCTCAATATCGTGGGTGGGCAGGCCATGCTGGTACGGCTGAATGACACCGGCGCGGACCAGCATCCGGGTTCAAATTGAGGGGCGGTAGTGTTATACTCGGATTGGGAAGGAATGCAGGGCATCCGGGCCGGCGGGTGACGAGCGGAAGTTGGGCGTTCTTGCGCCCCCGGCTAACCTGAAAACAATGCGTCTGGAGTTGCTATGCCTGGCGAACACATCGAACTCAAGCCGGTGACGCGCATCACCACCGGGGCCATCGGGCAGCCCGGCAAACGGGTGTTTTTCCTGCAGGCGGAGAAAAGCCCCGATGTTGTCACCATTGTCGTAGAAAAGCAACAGGTGGCCTCGCTGGCGCTCGGGATGGGGGAGTTCATCCGAGAATTGCAGCAGCGCTTCCCCGACCTGGACGAGGCCACCGACCGCTACTCGGAGCGCGAAATGCAATTGCGCCAGCCGGTGGACCCGCTGTTCCGCGCCGGCCAGATGGGGTTGGGATACGATCAGGACAGCGATATGTTGGTGCTGGTGGTGCAGGAGATCGTGCCGGAGGGCGCTGAAGTGGAGCAGGCCTCGGTGGTGCGGCTGTGGGCCACCCGCTCGCAGATGCTGGCCCTGGGCCGCTACGGCGCGCAGGTGGTCGGTCAGGGGCGCCCCATTTGCGGCAGTTGCGGCCAACCCATTGACCCCGAGGGTCACTTCTGCCCCAGAAGGAACGGCCACAGACATTAGCGGTTAGCAGCCGGCAGCAATGAACGATCTGCTCAGCGTCTTGCGATCCGGTCAGATTGCCCTGCAGGGGCTGTTCCCGTGGGGATCGAACTACACCTTCCTTGTCACCGCCTGCCAGGCAGAACAGCAGCTTCTGGCGGTGTACAAACCCACCAAAGGCGAGCAGCCCTTGTGGGACTTCCCGCCGGAGACCCTGGCCCGGCGCGAGGTGGCCGCTTACGAGGTGAGCGAGGCCTTGGGCTGGGGCTTTGTGCCCCCGACCGTGCTGCGCGAGGACGGCCCGCACGGCCCCGGCTCAGTGCAGCTCTTCGTCCAGGCCGACCCGGAGTTGCACTACTTCACCCTGCCCGACGAAGAGAAAGAGCGCATGGGGCAAGTAGTGGTCTTCGACGTGCTGCTCAACAACGCCGACCGCAAGAGCGGGCACGTGATGAAGGACCAGGGCGGCAAGATATGGCTGATTGATCACGGGGTGTGTTTCCACAGTGATCCCAAGTTACGCACCGTGATCTGGGAGCTGGCCGGGGCGCCGCTCCCGAAAGACATCCTCGCCGACCTGCAGCGCTTCCGGCCGATGCTGGAAGATGGCGCCGCGCTGGCCGAGCGCCTGGGCGACCTGCTCCACCCGCGCGAGATTCGCGCCCTGCGCCGGCGCGCCGATCGCCTGCTGGAGAACCCCTGCTACCCCCTGCCCGGCCCGGGACGGAATTTCCCGTGGCCGCCGGTGTGAGACCGCTGGCCTCCAGCGTGCATTGGAGAGAGTGTGAAACTGTATAACCTGGGTCTGATTGGCTTTGGCAACGTGGGGCGGGCGCTGGCCCGGCTGCTGGTCCACAAACGCGATGAGTTGCGCGGGCGCTACGGCATCGAGTGGCGCGTGACCGCCATCGCCACCGGGCGGCACGGCCTGGCGCTGGACCCGGCCGGGATTGACCCGCTCCGCGCCGCGGCGTTGGTGGAGGCCGGGGGCGACCTTTCCCCCCTCTCCCCCCTCCCCCCTCCCCCTTCCCCCCTCGACCTCATCCGCCTCTCCGGGGCAGATGTGCTGTTCGAGAACACCCCGGTGGACGCCCTGACCGGCCAGCCGGCCATCAGCCATCTGCGCGCGGCGCTGGAGAGTGGCATGCACGCCATCACCGCCAACAAAGGGCCGGTGGTGCACGGCTACGCCGAACTCAACGCGCTGGCCGGCCGGGTGGGTCGCCGCTTCTTCCACGAGTCGGCGGTGATGGACGGCGCGCCAATCTTCTCGCTGTTCCGGGGCGCGCTGCCGGCGGCGCAGTTGCTCGGCTTTCGCGGCGTGCTCAACTCTACCACCAACCTGATCCTGGGCATGATGGAAGAGGGCAAGTCGTTCGACGAGGCTGTGAAGCACGCCCAGGCCATCGGCATCGCCGAGACCGACCCCGGCGCAGACGTGGACGGCTGGGACGCGGCTATTAAAGTGGCGGCGCTGGCCACCGCGCTGATGGGCGCTCCGCTCACCCCGCAGCAGGTGAACCCGGTCGGGATCCGCGGCCTGAGCGGGGAGGCGGTCCGGGCCGCGCGCGCGGCCGGGACCCCGTACAAGCTGGTGTGCGCGGCGACCCGCTCCGGGGACGGGGTGCGGGCCAGCGTCCGCCCGGAGCAGGTGCCGGCCTCCGACCCGCTGGCCGGGGTGCGAGGGACCACTTCCATCGTGCAGTTCGAGACCGATGTGCTGGGCAGGCTCACCGTGCTGGAAGAGGACCCCGGCCCGCACACCACCGCTTACGGGCTGCTGGCCGACTTTGTGAACGCGGTTCGATTGCCTTGACGTTTCCCACAGCCGTGTGGTAAACTTCGCCCGCTGTAATACTTTGAAGAAAGGAGGCGCACCCAGGTGAAGATGGCAACCAATCGCTTTTATGTCTTCAGCATCCGCATCCCGAACAGCGGTGCTGTTGTTTCGCTTTGTCCAGGTGCGCCTGTTGCCCGGTAGAACTACGTAACTCCAGTTTTCTCCGGCCGTGGGCGCCCTGAGCGCCCACGGCCTTTTTGTCTGTCTTGCCCCTCTTCAAAAGGCCACGGGCGCATCCTGTGGCCTTTTTCGTTTCTTTGCAGGGGCTGAGTAACCCGAAATGAAAACATTGACCTTGTCGAGCAATTCCACCAGTCCGACCACTGAATCTCATTGGGAGGGGAGCGTGAACGACACAATTGCGTTACGATTGGACCGCGCGGCAAAGATCTTCCGCAAGCCGCCGGATTGGCTGCTCGGTCTGCGCCGGAGCAGGCGAAGTTCGGCCGGTTCCAACGGCGGAAACGGAGGTGCGGCCGGCGGTCAGAACGGCAAGTCGGCCCAGGCCGGCCCGGTGACCGCGGTGAACCACGTCAGCTTCGAGGTGCGCCGGGGCGAGATCTTCGGTGTGCTAGGCCCAAACGGCTCGGGCAAGTCCACCCTGATCCGGCTGATCGCCACCTTGCTGATCCCGGACTCCGGCCAGATCACGGTCTTTGGCCACGACGTGGCCCAGAATCCGACAGCGGTGCAACAGCTTATCAACCGGGTCTCGGTGGAGGCCAGCTTCTTCAAGAAGCTCTCCCCGCTGGAAAACCTGACCTATGGGGCGCGGCTGTACGGCGTAAGCGGCGCGCAGGCAAAGCGCCAGGCCCGCGAAATCCTCAAACGGCTGGGGCTGGAGGACAAGCATCTGACCAGACCGATGGAGGAGATGTCGCGCGGCATGCAGCAAAAGGTAGCCATCGCCCGCGCGCTGCTCAGCAGCCCCACCCTGTTGCTGCTGGATGAGCCAACCACCGGGCTCGACCCACGCTCGAAACGCGAGGTGCAGACCTTCGTCCGCGAGCTGCGCGAGAAGCACGGCACGACCATTGTGTTGACCACTCACGACATGATAGAGGCCGACCAGCTTTGCGACCGCATCGCGATCATTGACGGTGGGGACATCGTGGCGCTGGACACGCCAGAAAACCTCAAGCGCCTGATTCTGCAGACCAACGGCCACCTGCCCACGCTGGAGGATGTGTTCATGGAATTGACCGGGAAGAAGCTGGTGAAGGAAGATGAGGTAGCGTGAGGCGTAAGGCGTGGAGCGGGGGAGCGGGGGAGCGTGAATCGTGAATCGTGAGGCGTAGCTTCGTGCTCCGCGAGGAGGAAATATGTCTGTTGCCGTCAATCAAATGCGCGCTTCGTACGCCTTCGTCGAGCGCAACTTCAATATCGTCAAACGCTACTGGGGCTGGGAACTGGTCTGGTTGGTGTACTCGGTGGTCAACTCGCTCTCCGTCAGCTTCATCGGCTTCGGCATGGAAAAGCTGGGCGGGCAGGGCGTGGACAGCCGCTTTCTGGTGCTGTACCTTGCCATTGGCACCATCGTCTGGCGCTACCTCTCGGCGGTGTTCTATTGGGTCACCGACCTGATCGGCATCGAGCGCTGGGAAGGCACCATCGAATACACCTTGATGGCCCCGGTGCACCGCATGGTCCACATGCTGGGGCAGACGGCCTTTGCCGTGGTGTACAGCCTGTTTCACACCAGTGTGATTCTGCTGGCCACCGTGCTGTTCTTCCACATCAGCCTGACCAATGCCAACCTGTGGGGCAGTGTGCTGGTGTTGGTGGCCGGCAGCTTCTCCTTCATCGGCATCAGCGTCGTGGGGGCGGTGCTGCCGCTGCTCTTCCCGGAGCGCG
>CAYZNA010000120.1:0-9281 GCA_964478665.1 uncultured Anaerolineales bacterium | reverse complement strand
CGAGGTCTTTTTCAGTCTGTCATCCAGCCCTCGCGGATCTTATAGACCCGCGAGGTCTTTTTCAGTCTGTCATCCAGCCCTCGCGGATCTTATAGACCCGCGAGGGCTTTTTCAGTCTGTCATCCAGCCCTCGCGGATCTTATAGACCCGCGAGGTCTCTTTTTCAGTGGGAGATGGCGCCCAATGTGCCGCACGCCGGGCAACCGCCGCCGGGGCGGATGATGGCGTAGCCGGCCTGCGGATCGGACCCATAATAGGTCGAATCCACGTTCCACACAATCATCAGCCGCACTTTGCCCGAGCCGGCGGCCAGGCTGGCGGATTCGGCCAGCCAGTTGGCCTGGTCGGTGACTGTGGTGTTGGCCGCCCACGAAAAGGCCGGCGGCAGTGGGCCGTAGCCTTCGCTGCTCAGGTAGCCCAGCTCGGTGAAGCACAGTTGCCGCGCGCCGCCGAACGTATTGTAGTACAGATTCACCATGGGCCAGAAGTAGTACGAATAGTGATAGCCGGAGAGTGCGCTGCCGGTGGTAGCAGAGGGCGAGGTGGTGCCGCTGTTAAAGTGGGTGCCCACGCAGTCCATGAAGCCGGCGGCCCCGGCGGCGGCCATGCCGGCCAGATACTTGTCGTCGTTCATAATGGCGGCCGGGTTGATGCCCTCCGCGCCAGTGGGGGCCAGCGCCCCTGAAATCACCAGCGCCCCGGCATTGGCGGCTTTGATGGCCGGATAGACTACTTTGAGCATCCCCACGTAGGTGGCCGGGTTGATCTGCCCGGTGGGCCACTCGGCGTCAATGTTCATCTCGTTCCACACTTCAATGGCGTCGGCGCCGGCGGCCACTTGAGATGCGGCGTAAGAGGCCACCTCCGGCCAGTAGTTGGGGTCGGAGGCGCGACCCTTGTCCAGCAGCACGGTGAGCAGCACCTTGAAGCCGGCGCCGTGCGCGGAAGCGATGAAGCCGGACATATCGCCGCCGCGCGCCTGGGTTTTGACCCACTTCATGCCGGCGCTCTGCATGGCGCCGGCCGGCAGGCCGTTGAGCGCCTGTCCACCCATCTCGAAGTTGCCGGTGATGGGCGGCAGCACCGGCGGCGGGGCCGCCGGGGGCCGGGAAGTGGGCGCCGGCTGGGGGGCGCCGCCGCCGGCGTTCCCACCCGCGCCGGCCGCCGGGCGAGGCGTGGCAGTCGGGGTGGGGGTGGGCTGGACTTCGGCCACTTCCACGCCGGCAGCGCCAAGGTCGGCTCCGCCGTCCCCCTGATAGCGGGCGGCGATCAGGTATTTGCCCACGGTGCGGGCCAGAAAGGCAAACGGGCGGCCCGGTTCGACGGTGGCCTGTTCCACCGTCTGCCCGTCGGGGCCGGTTACAGTCCACAGCAGGGCCGGGACTGCGCCGGCCTGCGCCTGCGCGTTGGTTTTGTATTGACCAATGGCAGCGGCCGCGTCCGGGTCGGCGCGCGGGTCGAACAGATCGCGCAGGCTTACCCCGCCGAGGTGATAGCGGCGGGCCAACTCAAAGCGGTGCAGCAGCACGTTGGCGCTGGTCAGCCAGGCGGTGCGGGGTTGGTTGTCCGGGGCCAGGTATTGCAGCCGGTCGGCGCGGGCCTGTTCGTCGTAGCTCAGCCGCTGCACCGAACCGGAGAGGGTGGCGGTGAGCTGCTGGCCGAGGGAGATGCTCGGCCCGGCCGGGTCCAGGCTGATCTGGCCGAACTGGCCGAGGGTTTCGGCGTAGCCGGTGGGGCTGAAGGGGCCGCGGCCGGGGGCGGCGGTTTCCATGCTCAGGGCAGAGGTGGCGAGCAGAATCTTCTGGCGCGAGATCTGCGTAACCGCCCACGCCGCCAGTTGGTCGGCTGCGCCGTTGCCCGGCGCGGTGGGGTCGTCGCCGAGCGGGATTTCTACAAAGTCGGCGGCGGCGCCCAGGGCGGGCCAGTCGTAGCCGCCGGTTGCCCAGTCCTCGCCAACTTGCTGCGGGGCGCGGACGACCAGCGTGAGCTGTTTGTTCTTGGCGTGCAGCGCGCCGGCCAGGTCGGTCACGAAGGCGGCAAAGGCGGCGCTGTTGTTGAAATCTACGCCGTGGTAGTCCACGCTCACCCCGGCGTAACCGTCGTTCTTGACGAACTGCACGATGTTGGTGATATGGGCAGCGCGGGCGCCGGGGTCGCGCAGAATGGCGTCCAGAGCGGCCGTGTCCACGCCCATCTCGTCGTAGTTGCGCAGGACCGGCAGCACGCGGTAGTTCTGGCCGAGGGTGAAGCCGCCGGCCAGCCCGCCGTGCAGGTTGCCATCGGCTTGCAGGCGCAGCCCGGCCGGCGAGACCTGGTTGAGGGCGGCCAGTCGCTCCGGGTCCACCGGCTGGCCGGGTTCGAGGGTGGTGGCGGTGAAGGGTACTTGCGCGCCGGTTTCAAAGGCGGCCACGGCAAGCGGGATGCTCTCCAGTTGGGCGGTGAGCTGGCGCCCGGAGAGACGGGCGGGGAGGAAGTCCCAGCGCTGGCCTGTCCAGCCGTACAGGTCGAGATGGTCGGGCAGGGCGCCGTCCTCGGGGAAGGTCAGGGTGAGGGAGAGCCGGCGCGGCGAGTCGCCGGAGGTCTGAATGATGAACAGGCTGCCCAGCGGGTTCAGCGCCGCGGGCAACGCGTTTCTGGCAGCGGCCCATTCCTCCAGGTCCAGGGCGGCCGCGGCGGTGAAGCTCAGTTTGACCTTGAAATTGGATGGCAGGTCGGCCGGGTCAAGGCTCAGCCGCAGGCCTTGCGGGTCCTCGGCGAAGGGATGGTCGGCGGTGAGGGCAGTGAAGCCTTTGTCTCTGGCAGCGCAGGCGGCCAGCAGCAGGGTGAGGGCGGCCAGCGCGGCGGCCAGCTTATGCAGTGAAGCGTGCAAGGGTTCCATCTTTCTTTTTCTGGCCGGCCCGGGCGGGGTTTGCTCGGGGCAGGAAAACAAAACGGCGGCTGCGAGCTTGCCGGCCGCCTCCCATGAGGGGACAGGTCCCCCGCGCGGGCGGGACTATAGCAGACAATTGCAGGAGCGGCAAGGCTTCTGGTCCAGGGGCGCGGCATGGGGCGCGGGGCGCCTGCGCAGCAGGGCGGCAGGATGCCCTCACCCGCGCAGTTGCTGCATCGCGGCCATGAAGTGTTCCACCCGGCGCGGGTCCACCGGGTTCGTCCACCGGCCGCCGGCCTTGAAGTGCGTGCCAACAATGAAGCCGTCGGCCAGCGGGAAGAATTCGGGCAGGTTGTCCCCGGTCACGCCCGAGCCGAGCAGCACCGGCAGGCGGCAGTGGGCCTTTGCCTCGCGCACGTCGTCCGTTTGCGGCGGGTCGCCGGTCACGCTCCCGGTGACGATCACCGCGTCGGCGCGCATGAATTCCGCCGCTTCGGCAGTGGCGCCCAGGCCGACGTCGGCGGTGATGGCGTGGGCGGCGTGTTTCTTCTTGATGTCGGCCCACACCTGCACCCGCTCGGCGCCGATCTGGCGGCGGTAGCGCAGCAGCCGGCCGGCGGAGGACTGGATCAGGCCTTCGTCGGCCACGTGGGCAAAGGCGTAACCCTCCGCCCGGATGAAGTCCAGCCCGGCGGCGTGAGCCACCGCCAGGGCCTCGACGTTGGCCCCGGCCAGAATCTGAACCCCCACCGGCAGGCCGCTTTCAGCTTTGACGGCCTGCCCGATCAGGGCCATGGCGGCCACGATCTCCGGCCCGGCTTCGCCGCGCAGGTAGGGCAGGTCGTGCATGTTCTCGATGGCCAGGCCGTCTACCCCGGCGGCGCAGTAGTCGCGGGCTTCGCGCGCGGCCAGTCGGACCAGTTCGGCCACGCTGTGCTCGCTGGCCGGGGCGCCGGGCAGGGCGCCAACGTGGATCATGCCGATCACCGGTTTGGGGTGGGGGAAGAGGGGGGAGAGCATGGGGTGTCAGGTGGGGAGGTGTCGGGTGGGGAGGTGTCGGGTGGGGAGGTGTCGGGTGTTGGGGTGCGGCGGTACAGTTGCGGGGGGAACGTGGCGTGGCTGGCTTCCCCGGCGCCCCCCTCCGCGCTGGATGAATTGCTCACCCGGCTGGGCCTCTGCGGGCTGGTGATCTTCGGCCCGCCGGGACCGGTGCGACTCGGCCTGCGCCCCGGCCAGGCGCTGGAGCGCCGGGTGAAGTCGGTGCTCGATCCACTCGGGCGCTTCGGGGAGGCGTAGATGCAGCACGCCATCGCCCTCGAAGCGCTCGGGCCGCTCGGCTCCGAGATGACCCGCGCGGTGGAGGCCTGTGTGCACTGCGGCTTCTGCCTGCCCACCTGCCCCACTTACGTCGCGCTTCGGCAAGAAATGGATTCCCCGCGCGGGCGCATTTTCCTGATGAAGTCGGCGCTGGAGGGCGGCCTGAGCGTGGCCGACACCCTGCCCTTTGTGGACCGCTGTCTGGGCTGCATGGCCTGCGTCAGCGCCTGCCCCTCCGGGGTGCGCTACGGCGACCTGTTGGCCCCCTACCGCGCCCGCGCTGACGGTGAGCGCGCCCGCCCGCCGGTGGACCGCCTCGCACGGGCGTTGGTGCGGGATACGCTGCCCTATCCCGGACGCTTTCGCGCCGCGGCCGCCGCCGGCCGGCTGGCCCGACCGCTGCGCCCCCTGCTGCCGGAGCGCCTGGCCGCCATGCTCTCCCTGCTGCCGGAGCGCCTGCCCCCGGCCCCCTCACCCCTCCCGGACCGGGTCCCCGCGCAGGGAACGCGCCGGGCGCGGGCGGCCTTTCTAGCCGGCTGCGTGCAGCAGGTCCTCGCCCCGGGGATCAACGCCGCTACCCTGCGGGTGCTGTCGCGGAACGGGGTGGAGGTGGTCATCCCGCCCGGGCAGGGCTGCTGCGGCGCGCTGCTCGCGCACACCGGGGAGGCCGCCGCCGCGCGCGCGCTGGCCCGGCGGGTCCTGCGCGCCTTCCCGGCCGGCGTGGACGCCATCCTCACCAACGCCGCCGGCTGCGGCTCGGGCATGAAAGAATACGGGCTGCTGTTTAAGGGCGAGGCGGATGAGGCGCAGGCGCGGGCGTTTGCCGGGCGGGTGCGCGACGTGAGCGAGTTTCTGGTCGAATTGGGGTTGGTCCCCGAGGGCGGCGACCCGGCCGCAGGGGCCGCCCCGCCTCCGGCCCTGCCCCGCCCCCTGCGGCTGGTCTATCACGACGCCTGCCACCTGGCCCACGCCCAGGGGGTGGCCGCCGCCCCGCGCGCCCTGCTGGCAAGCATCCCCAACCTCACCCTGCTGGAGGCCCCGGAGGGCGAGTTGTGCTGTGGCTCGGCCGGCACCTACAACCTGGAGCAGCCGGAAATCGCCGCGAGGCTGGGGGAGCGCAAGGCGCGCAACCTGCTCGGCCTCGAGCCGGCTGCGGTAGCAACCGGCAACATCGGCTGTATGGTGCAAATCCGCGCCCACTTGCGCCGGTTGGGCAGCGACCTGCCGGTGCTGCACACCATGGAAGTGCTGGACCGCGCCTACCGGGGCGCGGACTTGCTAGCGGCGGGCTGAACCTGCCGCCGAAGGCAAGCACTGGCCGGCGCGGGCAGCACACTTGCGCCGCCGCCGGGCCGGGCCGCTCTAGCGGTCAATACTCCTCTTCGACGATGGCATCCTCCACCGTGTCCATGACCATGCTGAATATCTCGATCTCGAACCACTCAGCAAAAGTGCTGTAGTCGCGTTTCGCCGGCCACAGCCTCCGGTCTCGCCACCAATCCTCCAGCTCCATCTCGAAAACATCGCGATATATCTGCTCGATGTAGACGACGGCCTCCTCGAGACGGTCACAGTCGGGGATCAGAAGCGCGGTACAATCCTGCCTCACTTGCTCAATGGTGAGGGTGGTCGGGTCGGGCAGGCTGGCCAGCCAATCGAGGAGCGGCTGTTTGGGCTTGAGTATGGCAACGGCCCGGTTGATGAGGTACATGCTGTGTCCTTTCTCCGGCTGCGCCCCCCGGGTCGCCAGCGAGAAGCTAACCTGCGTTTTGCAGGAGGTAGGACGGGTCTGGTCGAATCATAGGTTGGGTCCGGGAGAATCGCGGTCAGGTTTGGTCAAAACGTAGGTTAGGTTTTCAAAAACGGAGGGTAGCTTTTCAAAAAGGTAGGTTAGGTTCTGTGAATTCGTAGCCTACGATTGGACCGTTTGCAGGCTGGAATTGGGGGCGTCCCACGCTCGGACGGGCATCCCGTCTTCCGATCAACCCCGTCGCCGCAGCACGGCGTAGTACTCATCCCGCCCGAGCCACGCCAGTTCGAAGTCGCCGAGGGAGCCCGGGATGGGCGCAACAGCAAAAGCCGGGTCATTGAGATAAACGTACTCGTCATCCAGCCCGACGACCACAACCGCGTGCTGTGTGCTGCGATCCCAATAGGGAAGTTCGCCCGTCAGAACGGGCACAATCGGTGCGTGGTTGCTTACCAGATGCTCGTATAGCCTGTTCAGCGTTCCCCGTTCACAAGTCACGTCGATCCCCAATTGCTCCAACGCACGGACGTTGATAAAGGAAGTGCCAGGGGGCTTCACTCGGAGCAATTCAAGCAACTGGCGATAGGGGGCGGAAAGACCAATGGCGCTCAGCGCCATTGCAGCGCAGGCAGCGAGGCAATCTCCGTCCTGCCTCTGCCTCACGCGAGCGACCGGGAGAAGAACCGTGGGCATAGTGGCTGGCCAGGTGTGCAGGGCCGGATGGTTAGCGCGGGAACACCTTCGGGGGCGGATTCAGGTTTGTGATGTAGTCCGGGGGCAATTCCTTCACCTGGAAAGGCGGCAGTTTGACAGCGATGGCCTCGCCGCAGCGTTCCATTTCCGCCTTGCGCTCCGGCGTGTTGCCGTAAGTCTCCCCGGTCTCCACGTCCACATCTATCGTTCCCACAATCCCGGCCGGGCCTGTGCTCGGAAAGCTTATCCGGGCGGGCACGCGCCACACCGGGCGCTGGCCCAGCACCAGCGTCGGCGGTTCCGCTCCCATCAGATAACTCACCTCGTTCAGCAGCCACGTATCCACCTTCCGCCGCGCCTGCTCCGCCGTTACTC
The DNA here is from genome assembly GCA_964478665.1 of uncultured Anaerolineales bacterium. GTDB lineage: Bacteria > Chloroflexota > Anaerolineae > Anaerolineales > CAYZNA01 > CAYZNA01. The sequence continues at coordinate 2,277 of CAYZNA010000120.1, read as the reverse complement.
TGATCTCAAAAGCTACGTAGACGTTGAAAGCCACCCACCCGGTTTCAGGCAAAGTGTAGTTATCCAGCATCACGTTCATCGTCGGCTCCTTTCTTCCGGTCAACCCCGCCGCATCAGTACGGCGTAATACTCGTCTCGCTCCAGCCATGCCAGCTCGAAGTCACCGAGGGGGACCGGCACAGGCACAGTCACGGCGGCTGGATCGTTCAGGTAAACATAATCCCTGTCCATTCCGACTACTACGACAGCGTGGTCGGTTCGCCGAGTTGTGTACGGTAGTTCGTCGGTCACGACGAAGACAATGGCCGGGCAGTTACGAGAAAGATGATCGCGCAGTTCCGCCAGCGTTCCTTGCCTGTAAATCACATCTACGCCGAGTTGCTCAATGGCGCGGATGTTGAACGAGGGAGTACCGTACCACTGGACATCGAGAAGTTTCAGGAGTTGCTCGTATGGAGCAGGCAGCCCGAGGTAGTCCAACACCATAGCCGCGCAGGCCGCGAGCAATCTGCGTCTTCGATCTGTCTGCGGTGTGGAACGGGCAGGATCATTGCCGGGGTAGGGGGCCAGCAGGCGCCGGTACGCGAGCGAGTTACCGGGGGACAACCTGCGGGGGCGGATCCAGCTTTGCAATATAGTCCGGGGGCAGTTCGTGGACCGGATTTCTCCCCTGTGGCAAATTGGGTCTTACCTCTTCCTCAAGGTAACGTAGCATTTTCGCCTTTCGCCCGGACAACTCGAGCATCTCTCCGGTCTCCACATCCACGTCCACGTTGCCAATCACTCCCACCCTTCCTATGCTCGGAAAGCCAATCCGCGCCGGAACACGCCAGACAGGGCGCTCCCCGAGAACTAGCAGGGGCGACTCGGCCCCGATCAGATAACTCACCTCGTTCAGTAACCATGCGCTCACCTTGCGTTGGGCCGTCTCAGCAGCGATCTGAATCTCGAAGGCAACATTGACGTTGACCGCCACTTGTCCGGTCTGCGGCAGAGTGTAGTTATCCAGCATCACGTTCATCGTCGGCTCCTTTCTTCCGGTCAACCCCGCCGTACCAGCACGGCGTATCGCTCGTCCTGCTCCAGCCACGCCAGCTGAAAATCGCCGCGCGAGACCCGGAGAGGAGCAATCTCAAACTCCGGGTCGTTGAGATATACGTGCCGCTCATCCAGCCCTACTATAACCACTGCGTGGTCTGTCGCCTCCTCCCAGTACGGCAGCCCGCCGGTTGACACAAAGGCAATGCAGGGGCGATCCTGACTCAGATGGGCGTGAAGCTCAGCCAGCGTCCCGCGTTTGTAGACAACCGCAAACCCCAGTCGCTCAAGTTCACGAACGTTGGAGGACGGCGCACCAAACCACTGTATCCTGAGCAAATCGAGCAGGCGACTGTAGGAAACTGGAAAACGCATGTAATCCAGCGCCATTTTTACACAGGCTGCCAGACACTCACCGCGGTCGCGCTGCCGGACGTTGTGAACGGAGAGCAAGAGCGGCGTCATGTAGCCGTCTGAACAAGCTCGTCGTCAGGTGCAACCGGCGCCAGCACGGGCGGGACGGGTGTCGGGATAAACTCCGGCGGTACTTTGCGCTTCTTCCTTTTGTAAAGTGGCAGACGGGGTTTGATCTCTTGTTCCAGACGCCGCTCTATTTCCGCCCTGCGCTCCGGCAAACCCATCATTTCCCCGGTGCTGGCGCTTACGGTCACGGCTCCAACATCGCCTACCCGGCCCAAATCTGGAAAGCTGATGTACGCCGGCACGCGCCACACTGTGTGTTCCCCCACGACCAGCGTCGGCGGGTCGGCGCTGATCAGCATACTCACCTCATCGTGCAGCCAGCGGTTCACCTTCTTGCGCGCCTCCTCTGCGGAGACCTTGATCTCGAAAGCCACGCGCACTTCCACGAGGCCGGTTTCGGGCAGAGTGTAGTTATCCAGCATCACGTTCATCGTCGGCTCCTTTCTCGCGCCACCAACGCACCGCGCCTGATCAGCATTGTAGCACAGGGAGCATAAAGCGCGTGTGCCGGTTGCGGTCGGGTTCGGCATCAGCACGCCCGATCAGGCCGCCGAGGTGGGGCGGATGGCTGACGGCGTGATCGTCGGCTCGGCGGTGATCCATGCAGCGAGCGGAGAGAAGCCGGTGCAGGGGGTGAGGGAGTTTGTGAGGGGGATCAAGAGGAGATTGGAGACTGCGAAGCGCCCCTGTGGGGTTAGAGATTGAGTCTCTGCCCGAGGCGTCCTCTCCACGCCTCCGACAACTCCGGCACGGCCA
>CAYZNA010000119.1:0-9370 GCA_964478665.1 uncultured Anaerolineales bacterium | reverse complement strand
GCAGGTTGCACCCGAAGCCGATCCAGATCACCTGCCGGGCGCGGGCGTAGCCGTACACTTCGGTCAGGATGTCGCCGAAGATGTAGGCCACCGGGAAGAGGATCACGGCCGCCGGCAGCGCCAGCCCGCCGATCAGCGCCAGCTTGACCGCGATGATGTTGGAGATAACCAGCGTGGTGACGAAGACCGCGGTGACGGTGGGGAACCAGCGTCCGATGGTCGGGTGGTCGGGTGGTCGGGTGGTCATCGGGGGGTGGGGGGTGAGGTGTCAGGTGGGGAGGTGTCAGGTGGGGAGGTGTCAGGTGTCAGGTGATCGGGTGGTGCGGCTCAATCACATCCGTTGGTTATGGTCTGCAACCGCTGGCAACGTTCGGCGGCGGTGATGCGGTTGACTTCCGTGTACCCGGCGAGGGTTTGCAGGAGCAAAGCGCGGTCACGCGGGGCGGGCATGAAACCTTCTCCACGGTGATGCTGATCCCGCCGCGCAGATTGAATCGGCGGCCACTTTGCACCAGTGTCGGGTGATCGGGTGTTCAGTCAGGGGGACGGGTCGGGCATGTTCTGCTCCTGCTGTGACGCACGCCACGCGGACTCGAATCGGCGCAGGATCTGCGGGTTATCGAGCAAGTTGGAAAACTCTGCCAGCCATTCGCGGATGTAGGCGGCTTCCAGTTTCTGACCCTGCCGGTCTACCACGCTCTGGATGTCAATCAGGTCCTGTGGCCGGCCAGCAACGGCTTTGTGAATGATCAGGTCCTCGGCGGAGCACAGCCGGATTGTCTTGCCGGGCTCTACCTCGCAGGGGATAGCGCGGCGGAAGAGTTCGTCTTCGTATCCGGGCAGGGCGAGCGAGAGGTCCACTTCCACGCCGTTGTCAGCCCGGATAAGTACCATCCGCGTGGCGAGGGCAAAACCGATCGGGTCGGCAGAGCGTGACTGGAAGCGGCCGGTAATCAGGCGGACGAGCGACGCTGCGCCGGTTTCGAGCGGCGTCTTGACGGTCAGGTCGGCGTCGGTGGTCAGGCGTGCGTTGCCCCAGAATTGAACTGCCAACCCGCCGATGACGGCGTAGGGCAGGCTGTGCTGCTCGAGGAAACTGCCCACCTCCCACGCGGCTGCCAGCGGTTCAATCACAATAACCCCTTTGCGCGGGCCAGCGTTTCAAAGGCCTGGCGCAGACGGATCTTGTACTCCAGTTTGCGGCGGGCCAGCGCCTCCCGGTCGCCGCCGGCGAGCGCACCGCTCCTTTTCCATGTTTCGTATAGGGCGGCGAAGGTTTCCAGCGCCTCCCGGTCGGTCACGGTCTGCAACCGCTGGCAACGTTCGGCGGCGGTGATGCGGTTGACCTCCGCGTAGCCGGCGAGGGTTTGCAGGACAAGGGCGCGGTCAAGGGGGGCGGGCATGGCAGGTTCCTCCGGGAGGGGCGGTCGGGGCCGGCTCACGGGCGGGTGTACTCGGCCTCGACGGTGATGCTGATGCCGCCGCGCACTTTGAATTCGGCGGTGACTTTGCACCAGTGCGGATCGAGCGCGGCGACCAGGTCATCCAGAATGGTGTTGGTGACGTGCTCGTGGAAGACGCCCTCGTTGCGGTATGACCATAGGTACAGTTTGAGCGACTTGGACTCCAGAATCTTCTGGTCGGGGGTGTACTGGATGGTGATAGCGGCGAAGTCCGGCTGGCCGGTGGCGGGGCAGACGCAGGTGAACTCGTCGCTGTGCAGTGTGACCACGTAGCGGCGACCCGGATGGTGGTTGGGGAAAGTCTCGAGTTTTTTGCTCGGCTTCGCGTCGCGGCCCAGCAGGGTGAGGCCGGAGAGGTCGGAGGGGGTGGTGGTCACGCTGTCTCCAGTTGGAAGACACGAATCTTGTCCGGCTCCGCGCGGGTGCTGAGGGCCAGAATCTCGATGCCCACGACGCGGCCAAACTGGTCAAAATCCAGGATGACGCCGGGCTGAACCTCCTCCGACTCGACGATTTCGGAGTCATCTAGCCGGAAGTAGAGCGCGTCGCTCGCTCGATCAATTTTCAGTTCAGTCATCATGTCTCTGGCGTGAGACGAGATTTCCGGATGGGCCACGTTCTATCCTCCCGACACCACCGCGATCAGCTTGATGGTCTCGCCGTCGTTGAGGATCTCGTCGTCGGGGACAAGACTGCCCTCGCGCACGGCCAGGGTGGTTTCCGGGGCCAGGCCGGTCTGCCGGATGGCCTCGCGCACGGTGAGGCCGGCGGGGACTTCGTAGGTCTTGTCGCGGAAGGTGAGGGTGACAGGCACCGATATTCCCGGCGGGAGGCTCGAGTCCACAACGGGGCCAGAGTCCGGTCAGGGGGCGAACCGGCTCACTGCCAGCAGGATGGTGATGAGCGTGCCAAACAACGCCAGCGTGCCTACCATCCAGCGCGTCTGGGAGATGAGCAGAGCGTTCATCTTGTCCAGCCGTTCGTCGAAACGGGCTCCAAGATGGCCCATCCGTTCGTCGAAACGGGCTCCAAGATGGTCCAGCCGTTCGTCGAAACGGGCTTCCAGATGGCCCATCCGTTCGTCGAAACGGGCTTCCAGATGATCTAGCCGTTGATTCATGGTGTCGAAGCGGATTTCGGTGTGGCGCTGCTGCCGGTCGAACAGGGCCTCGAAGTGCTGGTACATCTGGTCGAAGCGTTCGTTCAAGCGGTCAAGGCGTTCGTCAAGTTGCCGCAGGGCAATCTTGATGTCGGCCACATCGTGCTCCAGCACGTCCAGCCGCGAGAGCACCTGACGGTACTCGTCGCGGGGGACGGCAATGCTGTGCACGATGGCTTCCAGCCACGGGGCCGCGGCGGCGACCACTTCCTCTCCCCACGCTTTGCGGATGACTTCCGGTGTACTTACCGACATGCTGGCCTCCCTCGCGTTGATTCAGGCACCTGCTTCCATTGTACCACTGACCGCACGAGGCGCAAATTCCGTCTCGCGGTCGGGTATAACGCAAAACTGTCGATCGTAGGGCAAGATTGAATCTTGCCGCCGGTCGCAGGGCAAGATTCAATCTTGCCCCCCAGGCAGCCCCGACGCTTTTGCGGTATGCCCCTCGCGGTCCTCTCGCCGAGGGGGGGGGCAACCGGCGCGCCCGGGACGTGGCGGGCCGGGTGCGGCCTCAGTCGCCCGGCGGACGTTCAGCGGGTGACGGTGAAGTCCACGTACTCGCCGGCGCGATAGTGGTCGGGCAGGTTGCACAACAGCACGTAATGGCCGGGGTCAAGGCTGAGGGCGGCGCTGGCTGTCTTGCCAGGCGGGATGGGGTCTCCGTTGTACAGGATGACCACGGTGCTCAAGTCATCGGCTACGCTGCCATCGGGGCGGAAGGGCAGTTGGGCGGCGCGCAGTGTGGTGCGCACGACCATGAACTGGTGGCTCTGCCCGTCGCCGGCGATGTTCTTGAGGTGGAACAGGATTTGCCCGGCGCGGACTGTGACCGCGGCCGGGGTGATTCTTCCGCTGTCCAGCGTGACATCTAGCGTGGCGTTCCCCGGCCCGGGCGAGCAGGCGGGTAGCAGTGAGGCCAGCAGGGCAAGAGTCAACAGGGGAGTCAGGCGAAGGACGGGGCGCAGGCTCAGGCGCATGGCAGGTCTCCCGGTGGGCAGGCGTGTCCGCCGCCGGCGGCGCCTCGAGTGGGGGGCGCCGGGTGGGCGGCCAGATAGCCCGGCGCGCCGGCGAGGCTCAAATGCAGGTCAAACCGCCCGGTTTGCAGCACGATGCCCGGCAGGCGGGCGGCGAGCGGGGCCAGCACGTCGGCGCGGGGGAACCGCAGCCCGCGCCGCTCCAGCCAGGGGCCGACCTCCCCGCCGGTGTAGGGGTAGCCGTTGTCGTCGCAGGCGGTGTGTGGGAAGAGGAGCCGGTCCCCGGCTGCGAAGCGGAAGGCGTGGCGCAGGTAGACCGGCGGGCCGAAGAGGCGCGGCAGGACAGGGCCGGCGTCCGGGTTGAGGTGGAGCAGGGAGTGATCGCCCAGCCGGACGAGCGCGGCAGGGAAGGGGATGGGGGGCTGCATGAGGTGGAGAGTGGAGCGTGGACGCTTCGCGGGAGCGAGGCCGCGCTCCCCTCCCTCCGCGCTAGGCGATGGGTCCTGCCGCGCGGATGGTCTCGTCCACCTGGCCGAACCGGGCGAAGTTTTGCTGGAAGCGCAGCGCCAGTTCGCGGGCGCGGGCGTCGTAGGCGCTCGGGTCGCCCCAGGTGTTGCGCGGGTTGAGCACCTGAGCGGGCACCCCGGGGCAACTGATGGGCATTTGCACGCTGAACACGGGATGGGCCTCGGTGGGGACGGGGGCCAGCGAACCATCCAGCGCCGCGGTCACCATCGCCCGGGTGTAGCCGATTTTCATGCGGCTACCGACGCCGGGCGGTCCGCCGGTCCAGCCGGTGTTGACCAGCCAGACCCGCGCGCCGTGTTCCTCGATGCGTTGCGCCAGCAGCCGGGCGTACACGGTGGGGTGCCAGACCAGGAAGGGCGCTCCAAAGCAGGCTGAGAAAGTGGCCTGCGGCTCGGTGATGCCGCGCTCGGTGCCGGCCAGTTTGGCGGTGTAGCCGGAGATGAAGTGGTACATGGCCTGTTCCGGGCTGAGCCGGCTGATGGGCGGCAACACCCCGAAGGCATCGGCGGTGAGGAACAGGATGTTTTGCGGGTGCCCGGCCAGACCGGGGATGACGGCATTGGAGATAAACTCCAGCGGGTAGCAGGCGCGGGTGTTTTCGGTGATCTCTTCCGAGTCGAGATCGAGCTGCCGCGTCTCTTCGTCCATTTTGACGTTTTCCAGCACGGTGCCGAACATGCTCAGGGTGGCGTAGATTTCCGGCTCGGCCTGCTGGCTCAGGCGGATGACTTTGGCGTAGCAGCCGCCCTCAAAGTTGAAGATGCCCCGGTCGCTCCAGCCGTGCTCGTCGTCCCCGATCAGGCGCCGGCGGGGATCGGCGGAGAGGGTGGTCTTGCCGGTGCCGGACAGTCCGAAGAACAGGGCCACGTCGCCGCCGGCGCCCACGTTGGCGGAGCAGTGCATGGGCGTTACCCCGCGTTTGGGCAGCAGGTAGTTGAGCACGGTGAAAATGGATTTTTTCAGTTCGCCGGCATAGCGCGTGCCGCAAATCAGGATGGCCCGGCTGGCGAAGTCAAGTTCTACGGCGGTGGTGGTGCGGACGCCGTGTCGAGCCGGGTTGGCCTGAAACTCGGGCGCGTGCAGCACGGTGAAGTCGGGCTGGAAGTCGGGCAGTTCCGCCGGATCGGGCTGCAGGAACATGTTGTCCACAAAGGCAATCTGCCAGGCGTTGGCCGAGATGAAGCGCACGCGCAGGCGATGCTCGGGGTCGGCGCCGGCGTACAGGTCCTGCACAAACAGGTCGGGCAGGCTGTTGAGGTAGGCGACGACGTCGCCCCGCAGCAGATCGAACTGCCCGGGGTCCAGCGGTTGATTGACCGGTCCCCACCACACGTCCTGCGCGGTGGAGGGTTCTTTGACCACGAACTTGTCTCTGGGCGAGCGTCCGGTGTGGGGAGAGGTGATGGCAAGGAAGTTGCCGGAAGCGGTCAGCGCGCCCTCCCCCCGCCGGACCGCGGCCTCGATCAGCGCCCCGCGCGGGCGGTTCCAGTGCGCCGTGGGGGCGGTCAGTCCGAGGTCTGCGATGCCGTTCTTCGATTGCACCATTTACAGGTTCATCTCCTTAAGAGTAGCGATGGTTTTGTTGACCGAGTCGGCGGATTTCTGCAGCATGGCCTTTTCTTCGTCGTTGAGTTCCACTTCGACCACCTTTTCCACGCCGCCGCGGCCCAGCACGCAGGGCACGCCGAAGAACATGCCGCTCAGGCCGTATTCGCCCTGCAGGTAGGCGGTGCAGGGCAGCACGCGCTTCTGGTCGCGCAGGATGGCCTCGATCATCTGCACGGTGGCGGCAGCCGGGGCGTAGTAGGCCGAGCCGTCGCCCAGCAGCTTGACGATCTCGCCGCCGCCCAGGCGGGTGCGCTGCACGACGGCGTCTATCCTGTCCTGCGGCAGGAAGGCGCTGAGCGGCAGCCCGCCGACCGAGGTGTAGCGGGTGAGCGGCACCATGTCGTCGCCGTGGCCGCCGAGCACCATGGCCTGAATGTCTTTCACCGAAATGCCGGCCTCCATGCCGATGAATGTCCGGTAGCGGGCGGTGTCGAGCACGCCGGCCTGGCCCATGATGCGGTTGCGGGGGAAGCCGGAGACCTGATGGCCGAGGTACACAATGGCATCCAGCGGGTTGGTGACGTAGATAAGAATCGCGTTGGGGGAGGCGGCGACGATCTTTTGCGTGACGTCTTTACAGATTTTGGCGTTTACCGAGATCAGGTCTGCGCGGGTCATGCCCGGCTTGCGCGCCACCCCGGCGGTGATCACCACCACGTCGGAATTGGCGGTGTCGGCGTAGTTGGCGGTGCCGTGAATGCTCACGTCCATGCCGGCGATGGGCGCGGCCTCGGCCAGGTCCAGTCCCTTGCCCTTTGTCTTGTCTTCCAGCGGCTCGATGTCGAGCAGGGTAATGTCACCCAGTTCGCGGGCGGCGGCCCAGTGGGCGGCGGTGGAGCCGACGTTCCCGGCGCCGACGATTGAGATTTTATTCCGCATGAAAGCCTCCAGTAGTGGTTTTTCGCAAATGATAGCACACTATGGAAGGGGTGCAAACGCGGCAGCGCGGCAGCGGATCGGGACCGGCCTCCACGGCCGGACTGGCCGCCCCCCCCGGCACCTGCGTCCGGGGCAGGTGTGCGGCCCCCCCCCGCCACAGCAGGACTGGCCGGGTCTCCACGGCCGGACTGTCCGCCCCTGCGGCCTCCCCCGCCACAGCAGGACCGGCCGCTGATTCCCATCCCCGAGAGACCCTGAGGGTTTCTGAAACCCTCAGGGTCTTCACGCTCCACGCTTCACACCTCCCTCTCCCTCATGGCCTCGAACGCCGCTATCGCCACCTCCAGCATGGCCGGCTCGGGCGGGCGGGTGGTCAGGCGCTGCAGCGCCAGGTTGGGGACCACCAGCGCGGCTACCAGTGGATTCTTCAAGTGCGCCGCGGTGAAGCGAATGTATTCGTAGGCCAGGCCGGCCAGCACCGGCACCAGCAGCACGCGCGAGGCCAGCCGCCAGAACAGCGGTAGCGGGCCGAGTAACGAGAACAGCAAGATCGAGATCAGCACCACGGTCAGCAGAAAGGCGGTGCCGCAGCGCGGGTGCTCCAGCGGGAAGCGCGCCACCGATTCGGGCGTGAGCGGCGCGCCGGCTTCAAAGGCGTTGATGGTCTTGTGTTCGGCGCCGTGGTAGCCGTACAGCCGCCGAATGTCCGGCAACAGCCCGATGGCCCAGATGTAGCCCACGATCAGCAGCAGACGAATCAACCCTTCGGCCAGGTTGCCCCACCACGGGTTGAGGCCCAGCCAGTGCTCGCCGGCCTGAGCGACGGCCGCCGGCAGCAGGAAGAACAGGCCAATGCCCAGGCTGAGCGAGACCGCCAGCGTGGCGTACACGGCCGGCCCTTCCAGTTTCTCTTCGGCGCCGGCGGCCACGTTGCCGGAAAACGTCAGCGCCTTGAAGCCCAGCCCCAGCGCATCCCACAGCCCGAGCAGTCCGCGCAGGAAGGGAATCTTTGCCACGCGGCCGGTGTACAACGCGCCCAGCGGTTCCACCAGCAGCTTCACTGGCCCTTCCGGCGAGCGGACGGCCACCGCCATGGTGCGGCGGCCACGCATCATCACCCCCTCCAGTACGGCCTGCCCGCCGTAGATTGGCAGGGCCGGCGGCGCGGCGGGTGCGGCGCTGATGGGAGGTGTGACCGGCGGGGAGGCCGGCGTCAGGTGAGTGATCTGATCCGGGGTTGGGTTTTTCATTCGTCTCCAGTTGTGCGCCTGCCGGTTGCCCGCCGGGCGCGTCGTGTTTCCAGCTCGGCCATCACCGATTGGCGCAGGGCGCTCCATTCGGCGGCGGAGATCTTCGCGAACACTGCGATCACTGCCGGGTCAAACTGGCGCCCGGCGCCCTCCACGATCTCCTCGATGGCGACCTCGAACGAGCGCCCGGTCCGGTAGGGGCGGTCGGAGGTGATGGCATCGAGGGTGTCGGCCACCGCGAACAACCGCGCGCCGATGGGGATCTCATCCCCGCGCAGCCCGGCCGGGTAGCCCTGGCCGTCGTAGCGCTCCTGATGATACAGCACCACCTGCACTTCCCCGGCCAGGTAGGGGATGCCGGCCAGCATCTCGTACCCCAGGCGCGGATGCTGGCCGATGATGTCCCGCTCCTCCGGGGTAAGCAGGCCGGGCTTGTGCAGGATAGAGTCCGGCACGCCGATCTTGCCCACGTCGTGCAGCAAGGCGCCGCGCGCGACCTCCTGCATGGCCGACTCTGGCAGGCCGTAAGCCCGCGCCAGCCGGGTGGTGTAGGCCACCACGCGCCGGGAATGGCCCTCGGTCTCGCGATCGCGCAGGTCAAGGGCAGAGGCCAGGGCGTCGAGGGTGGCGTCGTAGCTCGATTGCAGCTCGTGGTACAGCCGGGCGTTCTCCAGGGCCAGCGCCGCGCTGTTCGCCAGGCTGGTCAGCAGGTCCAGATCGTCCTGAGTGAACTGGCCGTTTTCCACCTTTTTGTTGATGGCCTGAACGGCGCCCAGGGTGTGCTTCCGGCTGACCAACGGGGCGCAGATCAACGAGCGGGTGACATAGCCGGTTTTCTGGTCGGCGGCGCGGTACACGCGCGCATCGGTCAGGGCGTCTTTGATCAGCAGCGATTCCTGGCTCTGGGCCACAATGCCCACAATTCCCTGGCCGAAGGGCACGTGCAGCCCCAGAATGAAGCGCCCCGCGCCCCCGCGCGCCTGGCGACAGACCAGATCGCCGGTCTCATCCACCATCCACAGCGACAGGCCTTCGCTGTCGAGCACCCGGTTGACGTCGGCGAACACGATGGGCAGCAACTGCTCGGGGTCCAGGGTGGCGTGGAACTGGGTACCGACCTGTCGCAGCAGCGCCTGCCGTAGGTCGCGCGCCCGGCGCTCGTACTGCAGCAGCCGGGCGTTGTGCAGCGCCAGCGCGACCTGATCGGCGAGCGCGGCGCACAGGTGCTGCTCGTCCGGGGAGAAGCCGCGCGCGCCCGGGCGGGTGAACAGGTTGAGCACCCCCAGCGGCATCCCACCGAAGTTCAGCGGCAGGTTGAGATGGGTGCACTGCGACTGGTAATTGCCCAGAAAGTCGGGCGGCGGCAGGGAGCTGCCGGCGCCCGGCTGCAGAGGCGCCTTCTGTCCACGCAGCAGCGCCGGGTCCGGGCCGGTAACGTAATTGCAGACCAGATTTTTCCCGGCCTCATCCAGCAGCCACAGGGAGCCGCCCCCGGCGCGGGTGGCC
>CAYZNA010000118.1:0-9395 GCA_964478665.1 uncultured Anaerolineales bacterium | reverse complement strand
GATTGGGGATTTGAGATTTGAGATTGGGGATTTGAGATTTGAGATTGGGGATTTGGGGTTTGAGATTGGGGATTTGAGATTTGAGATTGGGGATTTGAGATTTGAGATTGAAAGATGAGCGGGTTGTCGGTGGCGGCGTTGATTTCGTCTTCCACCCAGCGGCGCACGAGGCCGAGGGTATCCCGCGCCGGGCCGAGCACCTGCGGGGCGCAGCGCAGGGAATAGGGGTCCTGCACCCGGTGGGCGGCGTCCACAAAGGTGCTGCCGGTGATCAGCGCGCGCACGTCGGCGGCCACGGCCTGCTGGCCGGCGTGGCGGCGGGCGGCGTGAATGCGCGCGTCGAAGGCATCGGAGACGCCCAGCAGGGCCTCCAGCGCCAGCGCCAGCGCCAGCTCGGCGTTGCGGATCAGGTTCTCGGCGCCGGCCACGGCCAGCGCCGCGAGCGCGGCCGAGAAGGTGGCGCCGTTGTTCAGCGCCAGCCCCTCCCTGGCCTGCAGCGCCAGGCGCGGGATGCCGGCCGCGCACATGGCTGCCATTCCGGAGACCCGTTCTCCCTGGAAGAAAGCCTCGCCACTCTCGGCCTCGCGATCGGCCTCGTCGCGGCTGAGCACCAGCGCCAGGTGCGAGAGCAGCGCCAGGTCGCCGGACGAACCCAGCGAACCCTGCTGCGGGATCACCGGGTGCACGCCGGCGTTGAGCATCGCCAGCAGGGTCTCCACGATCTGCGGCCGCACGCCGGAGTGCCCGATGGCCAGCGTGTTGGCGCGAATGAGCATGGCCGCGCGCACCACCTCTTCCGGGAAAGGGTCCCCGGTCGCCACCGCGTGGCTGAGGATCAGGTTGCGGGCGAGGCGGGCCGACTCTTGCGGGGCGATCGGGCGGTCGGCAAAGATGCCGAAGCCGGTGTTGATGCCATACACCGGCGGGGCGTCCGGCGCGAGCAGGGTTTCGACGCAGGCGCGACTGGCCGCCATGCGCTCGCGGGCGGCGGGGGCCAGTTCTACCGGGCGAAAATCGCGGGCCACGGCCAGCACGCCTTCGATGGTGAGGGCGTGGCCGTCTATGGGAAGGGACCGGGTGGGGGTCAAGGCTGGCTCCAGTGAGGGGGTCAACGGCTGGCCCCAAGTTTACCCCGAAATCAGCAAAGATCGGGCGGGGAGGTTGCGGAAGAATCGGGCGCGGAAGTCTGACAGCTCCTTTACAGCCTGGAAGCCGCCGACTATAATCACCGGGAGGGGCGACCCGGCGGGTCGCCCGTACTCCGCAGCCCCCCTGCTGGAACTGGCAGACAGGCATGACTTAGGATCATGTGCCGCGAGGCGTGAGGGTTCAAATCCCTCGGGGGGCACTTCCGCGCCCAGGCGGAGCACAGACCCGGGGTAATTCCCCCGGGTTTGCCATGTATGCCCCGGGCGCGCCTGACCGAATGGGCAGGCAGCCGCAAATATGGCGCTGATAGTGCGCATGCTATAATCCGCGCTTACTCCTGGAGAAAAGAGTCTTGCTCAAGATAGAATCCGAAGTGCAGGAACACCGCCTGCTTACACTCAAGGTGGAAGTAGACGATGAGCGGTTGCTGCGCGCCAGGCGCGCGGCCGCCCGGCGTCTGTCGGCGCGGATGAACATTCCCGGGTTCCGCAAAGGGAAGACGCCCTACGAGATTGTCCGCCGCCAGGTCGGCGACGGCGCCATTATGGAAGAGGCGCTGGAACCGCTGATGCAAGAGGTGTATCGCGAGGCCCTGAAGCAAGAGAACGTGGACGCCGCCGCCCCCGGGGCGCTGAAGGACGTGACGACCGACCCCATGGTGTTTACCTTCACCGTGCCGCTGCGCCCGCTGGTTGACCTGGGAGATTACCGCAGCCTGCGCGTGCCGTTCACGCCGGGAACGATAGACGAGCAGGAACTCGAGCAGCAGATGGAACACCTGCGCGAGCATCAGGCCATCATTGACCCGGTAGAGCGCCCGGCGCAACTGGATGACGTAGTGGTGGTGAACGTCTCGGGGCGCGTGCTGGAACCGGATGACCCCGACAGTGATGGTTTTCTGCTCGACGACAAGGGCGTGAGCGTGCTGCTGGGGGAGGCGCTGGACTGGCCCGGGCCGGGTTTTGCGCAGTATCTAACCGGCATCGAGGCCGGCGAGACCCGCGAGGTGGACTATACCTTCCCCGCCGATTATGGCAACGAAGCCCTGCGGGAGGTGGCAGCGCATTTCACTGTGGAGGCGCTGGAGGTCAAGTCGCGCGAAGTGCCCGAGTGGTCCGATGACCTGGCTCAGTCCATTGGCGATTTTGAGACCATGGCCGACGTGCGCGAGACGGTGCGCAGCGAGATGCAAGAGCGGGCAGACAAAGAGATGGAAGACGCTTACCGCCAGGGCCTCGTTGACCAACTGGTCGCCGGCGCGGAAGTGGATTACCCGCTGGTGCTGCTCGAGCAGGAGGTCAGTTTGCTGCTGGAGCAAATGGACAAGCGCTTGCGCCGCGAGAGGCTGACGCTGGCGGACTACTACCGCATCGAAAAGACCAGCGAAGAGGAAGTGCGAAAGGGATTGAAGCCGCGCGCAGAACAACGACTGGTGCGCAGCCTGGCGCTGGGGGAGTTGGCCCATCTCGAGCAGTTGTCAGTTCCCGAGAGCGATCTGGATGCGGCTGTGGCGTCCCTGTCGTACGTCTACCGCAATCAAAGCCCGAATATGCGGGAGCTTCTTCTCCACAGCCCCGAACTCCGCCGGTCGGTGGCGGTGGATGCGCTCGCCGGTCTGGCGCTGCAGCGGCTGAGCGCGATCGCAAAGGGCGAGAATCCCCCCATTGGCAGCCCGGCGGCGGACGCGGCCGGAAAGGGGGCGGACGCGGCCGGGGAAGCCGTGCCCGCCGGGGACCTTCGGCCGGTCCGGGATGGGGAGGCAGTCCCCGCAGCCGAATCGGGTGGGCAGGGGGGCGAGGCCGCTCCCGCTGCCGGTGAGGCCGGGGAGGCGGCAGCCGCCCCCGCAGCCGCACCCGAGTCCGTTATTCAAACAGATCAGACCGGGCCGTTGAGCACGTGAAGACGGCGGCAGAAAGGACAGGTTTATGCTGAATCAACCCATCCCGCGCGAGTTGATCCCGATGGTGATCGAAACCACCGGGCGGGGCGAGCGCGCGTACGATATTTTCTCGCTGCTGTTGCGCAACCGGATTGTCTTTCTGGGCACGCCAATCAGCGATCAGGTGGCGAACCTGATCGTGGCGCAGTTGTTGTATCTGAATCAGGAGGACCCGGAGAGCGAGATCCGCATGTATATCAACTCGCCGGGCGGCCAGATTTACGCCGGACTGGCGATTTACGACACCATGCAGCAGCTTACCGCCCCCATCTCCACCCTGGCGGTGGGGGTGACGGCCAGTTTTGGCACGGTGCTGCTGGCGGCAGGCACCAGAGGCTATCGCTATGCGCTGCCCAACGCCACCATTCACCTGCACCAGCCGCTGGGCGGAGCCGAGGGCCAGGCCACCGACATTCAGATTCAGGCCAAGGAGATCTTACGCCTGAAGGAAAAGCTGAACGACATTCTCACTTTCCACACCGGCCAGGCGACAGAGACCATCGAGCGCGATACCGAGCGCGATTACTGGATGGACGCGCCGCACGCCGTGGAGTACGGCATTGTGGATCACGTGCTGGAGCCGCGCCGGCCGCAGGCGGAAGAGCCGCGCCGGCCGCAGGCGGACGCGGAAGAGCCGCCCGAGGAGGCGTAGGGCAAGTTTCTAACTTGCCCGCTGTCACCGGCAGGCGCAGGGCAAGTTTCTAACTTGCCCGCTGTCACCGGCAGGCGCAGGGCAAGTTTCTGACTTGCCGCCATACAGGTGAAATGTGACGCCCGTAGCAATCCGGGACCTGCAGGCGTTCATCATTGACATGGACGGCGTGCTGTGGCGCGGCGACGCGCCGCTGCCCGGCCTGGCCGCGTTCTTTAGCACCCTGCGAGCGCGTCAATTGAAGTTTGTGCTGGCGACCAACAACGCCAGCAAGACTCCGGCCCAATACATCGCCAAACTGGCCGGCATGGGCGTGCAGGTGAGCCGCGACGAGATTCTCACTTCGGCGCTGGTGGCGGCGCAGTACTTGCGACAAACCGCCCGGCCCGGCGCGCCGGTGTATGCCATCGGCGAGGATGGGGTGCGGGAGGCCCTGAGCGAGGCCGGTTTTGCGCTGTGCGCCGGCGGCTCGGAGTACGTGGTGGTGGGCATGGACCGGGGGCTGACGTGGGATAAGCTGGCCCAGGCCACACTGGACATTCGGGCCGGGGCGCAGTTCATCGGCACCAACGGAGACCTGACCCTGCCCACCGAGCGCGGCTTCACCCACGGCAACGGCGCCATTCTGGCCGCGCTGCAGGCCGCCACCGGGGTGGCGCCGGTTATCATGGGCAAGCCGGAGCCGCTGCTGTATCGCCAGGCGCTGGCCCGGCTGGGCAGCGATCCGGCGCGCACGGCAGCGGTTGGCGACCGGCTGGAGACCGACATTCTGGGGGCGGTGCGGGCCGGCCTGCCCGGCGTGCTGGTGTTATCCGGCGTCTCCACCCGTGCGCAACTGGCAGCCAGCGCCTGCCGGCCCACCTGGGTGCTGGAAGACATCCGGGCGCTGGCGGAGAGTCTCGCCCCATGATTCGAACCGACATCTTCTTTGCCGATGTGGAACAGGTGATTGCCGCGCCGCGTTCAGCGAGGCGGATGCGCCACACGCGCGGCTGATGCTGGCCGAGCTGGAGAAGATCGCCCGGGCGCTGCCGCACGTGGCCGGCGCCTGCGCCGCCGCAAGGTCGCGGACGGCTCCACCGGGCGCCGGGCGAGGAAGACGCGGCGCTGGCGGCGCTCAACGAGGCGCTGCGGCTGCGCCCGGGCGACCCGCAGGCGCTGTTGCGCCGGGGCGACCTGCAGCGAGACGCCGGACGCTACCGCGAGGCGCTGGCCGATTACGACCGGATTCTGGCGCGCGAGCCGGACTCGCTGCCGGCGCTGCTGCATCGCGGGCAGGCGCACCAGCAGGCCGGCAACCTGCGCCTGGCGCGGGAAGATTACCAGCGGGCGCTGGCGCCGGAGCCGCGTTCGGCGGTGATTGCGGACAGGCTGAAGGGATGCTTCGCGATGGAGGGCGGAGGGTAGATCAAGACCCTGAGGGTCTTCGAGACCCTCAGGGTCTGAAACCGGGAAGTTATACTTTTACAGGCCTTTAGACCGGCAGCAAGAAGAAGGCCAGCCCCAGCATTCCATACACCGCCAGCAACACCGCGCCCTCCAGCCAGTTGGACTCGCCGTCCGCCGCTACCAGCGCAGCGACCAGCACCCCCGCCACCAGGGCCAGCAACTCGAAGGAATTGAACACCAGGTTCAGTTGCCGGCCAAACAGCAGGCTGACAAACACCAGCACCGGCGCCACAAATAGCGCCACTTGCAGGCTGGAGCCAAGGGCAATCTCCACGCTCAGGTCCATCTGCTTCTTGAGGGCCACCTGCACCGCGACCAGGTGCTCGGCCACATTGCCCACCACCGGGATGAGGATGATGCCGAGGAAAAACTCGGAAACGCCCAGCCCGTGCACTACCGGTTCTACTGCGCCCACCAGCAACTCGCTCATCCAGACCACGGCCACGGTGGCAACTGCCAGCACCGCCAGCGCCTTGCGCAGGCCCCACCGACCGGCGTGCTGCAGCTCCTCGGCCGCCTCGCGCTGTAGCGGACCTTCCGCGCCGGTAAAGGTGTAGATCACCGCCAGAGCGTAAATCACGATCATCAGCGCCGCGGTGCCTTCGCTCAGCAGCTCCACGTGGCCGGCGCCGGAACGAGCGATGCTCTGAGAGAATAGCGAGGGGATCATCAGGGCCACAACCGAAAGCAGCAGCAGCACGGCGTTGCTCATGGACCGCTGGCGGCCAAAGGATTGTCGCCCGTGTTTCATCCCGCCCAGCAGCATGCTGGCGCCCATTACAAACAGCAGGTTGCCCAGGATGGAGCCGGTGATCGAGGCCTTCACCAGGTCCAGCAAGCCGGCGCGGATGGCGACAATGGTGATAATCAACTCGGCGGCGTTGCCCAGCGTGGCATTGAGCAGCCCACCCAGGCGCGGGCCGGTGACGGCCGCCAGGGCCTCGGTTCCCTCTCCGATCAGGGCCGCCAGCGGGATCACCGCCAGGCAGGAGGCGCCGAAAACGAAGAGCGGCCCCCAGCCCAGGGCCTCTGCCAGCGGGGCGATGGCAACAAACACCAGCAGCAGGTAAATAGGATTGAAAGGTAGTTTCTTCATAGCGTCTCCTCAGGAGGCGCCCCCGTCTCCACGAGCAGCGGGCGCGGCAGTTCAGCCGGTAGCAGCAGCTTGAGCGCGCCCGGCCAGACCTCGATCTCGAACCGGCGCGCGGGTGGGAAGACCTCCCCGTCCAGTTGCGAGGGGATAGGCCGCGCGGCCTCCAGCCACAGCTTGCGGGCGGTCAGGCCGCGCACGTGCGGGTTGTGGGCGTGCCGGCCGCGAAACAGGTCCCCTACCAGTCGCAGCGCGTCGCCGTAAGTCTCGCCCTCGAACAGCCACACGTTGAGCAGCCCGTCATCCAGCCGGGCGCCGCGGTCGAGCGGCATCAACCCGCCGCCGTAGGACTGGATGTTGCTGGCCAGCACCTGGGCGAAGATGCCGCTCAGCTCCTGGCTATCCACGCCCACCCGCAGCTCCACCCCGTGCCAGCGGCGGGCGACCAGAAAGGCAGCGGCGATGTAGTGCGGCGAGGCAAAGAGTTTCTGCAGCCGGGTGCGTGGCTCGATCCGGCTGATGATGTAACCGTCCAGCCCGGCGCCGGCCCACAGCAGAAAGACCTCGCCGTTGCAGCGGCCGACATCCACGCGCGCGGCGCGGCCGGCGGCCAGGCGGCGGGCGCTATCCTCCAGCGCAAACCAGCGGGTATAGCTCAGACCCGGCAGGCCGGCGTCCTGCGCAAACACATTGGCCGTGCCGGCCGGCAACACCGCCAGGGCAGTGTCGCTGCCCGCCAGGCCCCTGGCTGCATGGCCCACGCTGCCATCGCCGCCGGCCACAAACAGCGCCGTACAGCCGCGCGCGCCGCACTCGGCGGCCAGACGGCGCATGTCCTCCAGCCCGTGGCTGGGGAACAGGGAAAGCTCCCAGCCGGCGGCGCTCAGGCGGCGCGCGGCGCGCTCCACAAAGAAGCGCGGATCAAAGCGCCCGGCGCGGGGATTGTAGACGATCCAACCTTTCAAGAGGCCTCGGTGGCGGGTGGCAGGTGGCAGGCGTTACGCCCGAATCCTACAGGCCCGATTTCAACACTTCCCAATAGGCACGTACGCGCTGGCGGCGCAGGTCCGGCCTGTGACGCAGGGCCAGCTTGAAGGACTCGAGGGCCAGTTGCTGGGCGAAACTGAGCAGCAGAAAGGCGCGCAGGCTGGCAGCGAGCAGTGGGCCGTGGTATTTGCGGTAGTAGCGTATTTTGCTGCGCTGGAAACGAATATGGGTGGCCGCCGGGACCTGGGCGCTGGATTTGCCCTCGTAGTGCACCACCTGCGCGGCGGGGACCCAGTGGATTTCCCAGCCGGCGGCGTGGATGCGACGCTGCCAGTCCAGCTCCTCGGAATACATGAAGAAGCCCTCGTCCAGCCCCCCGACCTGCTGGTAAACCGCGCGGCGCAGGAAGAGCGCCGCCCCGGTGAGCCAGTCCACCGGCGTGGGGCGGTCGTCGGGCAGGTCGCTGGCGTAGAAGCGGTCGAGCAGCCGGCGCGGGGCGTACGGTTGCAACCAGGTGCTCTCGAAGAAGGCGGTTCCGGCGGTAGGCCAGCGGCGGCGTGAAGGCTGCACGGAGCCGTCCGGGTTGAGCAAACGCGGCCCAACCAGGCCCACGCCGGGGTGGGAGGACAGGTAGCGCAGCAGGGCGGCCACCGCGCCCGGTCGAGGTTGGGTGTCCGGGTTGAGCACAAAAAGAAAGTCGCCGCGGGCGGCGGCCAATCCCAGATTGTTCCCGCGCGAATAGCCCAGATTATCCACGCTGGCGATCAGTTGAACCGCAGGGAAGCCGTCCCGGACCATTTGCGCCGAGCCGTCACCGGAGGCCGAGTCCACCACGATGATCTCGCGGGTGCCTGCGGCAGGCTCGGCCTCGTCATGGGACGGCCCGGCCTCCAGCGCGGCCAGGCAATTCCGCAACAGGTCGCGCACGTTCCAGCTGAGGATGATGAACGAGACTTGCGGCCGGGGGGAGGCGTTCACAAATCGCGGCGGACGATGTACTCGGCCAGTTCGGTGAGGGCGCGCCAGGAGGCGCTCTCCGGCAGGCCCGCGATGCGCAGCGCGCCCAGGCCGTCATCAACGTGCTGGCGCGCCTCCAGCAGCGCAGCGTTGGCGGCGCCCGATTGCCGGATGGCGGCCACCACGCGCTCCACCCCGTCCCCATCGCCCGGGCGCCCGGCAATCAGCGCCCGCATGCCGGGGTCGTCCGGATGACTTTCGAGGTAATACAACGCGGGCAGGTTGATCAGTCCCTGGCGCAGGTCGCCCCCCACCGGCTTGCCGAGGTGCTTCTGGTCACCCACAAAGTCGAGAATGTCATCCACGATCTGGAAGGCCATGCCAATCTCGCGGCCGTAGGTGGCGAGGGCCGCGGTGCGCTCTTCCGGGGCGCGCGCCAGCACGGCGGCGGCTTCGGTAGCCAGCTCGAACATCGAGGCAGTCTTGGCGTAGATGCGGCGCTGGTAGTCCTCGCGGCTGGGCTTGCCCCGGCTGACGAACAGTTGGTTGACCTCGCCGTTGACGATGGTCATCAGCGTGCGGGCAAAGATCGTCATAACACGCACGCTGCGGGTGCTGGCGGCGAGGTCGGCGGCACGGGCGAAGATGTAATCTCCGGTGAGCACGGTGGCGGCCGGAGACCACTGGGCGTTGAGGGTGGGCATACCGCGCCGCAGCAGGCTGCCGTCAATCAGGTCGTCGTGGACCAGCGTGGCGGTGTGCAGCATCTCCACCGCCGCCGCCAGCGACACGGTGAGGTCGGAGTCCGCGCCCAGCGCGTCGCCGGCCAGCAGCGCCAGCGCCGGGCGCACGCGCTTGCCGCCGGAACTGAGCAAATGCTCGATGGCCTCGGTCAGGGCCTCGTGCTGCAGAGCCGGGGCTTCGCGCAGCCGCCCTTCCACCTGGCGCAGGCCCTCGGCCACCGGCTCGAAGAATGACGCGCTGCTCAAGCTGCCTCCCAGCCAAACAGCGCGGCGGCGTTAGCAGCAGTGCGTTCGGCCACGGTCGAGAGTTTCATATGGCATAGAATACCACATAACCTGTTTTCCGCACCTTACCAACGGCAAATCTGATCGCCGCCGGACGGGGTAGACGGACATAGCGGCCCTCCGCCCAGATCGCTGTACAATCGG
>CAYZNA010000117.1:0-9416 GCA_964478665.1 uncultured Anaerolineales bacterium | reverse complement strand
CGCGCCGCACAATTGCGCGGGCAAACATCTCGGGAGTGATTTCCGGGCAGTCGGAAAAATCAATGTCCTCGTCTCCCATCGCGTCAACCCGCGCCCAGTCAGTCTCCGACTTGCTCATAGTAACTGCTCTCCTCGTATTTTGTCGCCTTTCTCATTGATATGATCCGCGTTGCCTCGCCTGGCCCGGTGTAGACGACCACGACCACCCGACCTTTAAGTGTTCCAATTGCAATGAACCGGTCTTCGCCGTAGTCCTCGCGCGTATCTTCAATTACGATGGTAATCCCTTCCAGAACGTGGACGGCGTCTGCGAAGTCCAGGCCATGCTTGCGGAGGTTGGTCCGTCGCTTTTCCTGGTCCCATTCCAGTTCCATCGCTGTATTGTAGCTACATCGTGTATCTGCGTCAAGTCGCACACCGTGGTCGTGAGCAGGGTGCATCTCAGTTCTCTGGCAGCGCGGGTCCGCGTGGGTGCAGGGGGCGGGGCAGGGGGCGGGGCAGGGGGATGCCCCGCCTACGGGCCTGCGGCAGGCGGGTGCATTCCCGGTGGATAGCGGTATAATCTCCCCCCATGAACCTCCCCCCCGCCCGCGAGCGCGCCGCCGTGCTGCGCGCCGAACTCAACTTCCACGCTCATCGCTATCACGTCCTGCAGGCGCCGCTCATCAGCGACGCCGAATACGACCGCCTGTACCGCGAACTGCTGGAGATCGAGAGCGAGTTCCCGGAGCTGATCGCGCCCGACTCGCCAACCCGGCGGGTAGGCGGCCTGTCGGACAAATTCGCAAAGGCGCCGCACCCGGCGCCCATCCTCAGCCTGAGCAACGCCTTCAGCGCTGCCGAGGTGCGGGCGTGGTTCGAGCGCATTGCAAAGCTGGACGAGCGCGTGCTGGAGGCCGATTTTGTGGTCGAGCCGAAAATTGACGGCCTGACCGTGGTGCTGCACTACGAGGACGGCCTGTTCACAATGGGCGCCACCCGCGGCGATGGCGTGGTGGGCGAAGACATCACCCCCAACCTGCGCACAATCCGGACGTTGCCACTGCGCATCCCCCTCCGGCCTGACCTCCTTTCCTCCCCACCTCCTCCCTCCCTCATCGTGCGAGGCGAAGCCTTCATCCCGGTGGCCGAGTTTGAGGCCATGAACCGGCGCCTGGCCGAAGCCGGCGAGCGCACCTACGTCAACCCGCGCAACACCGCCTCCGGCGCGCTGCGCCAGCTCGATTCCGCGCTGACCGCCTCACGTCCCATCACCCTGCTGTGCTACGCCATCGTGGACGCCGTCGGGCCGGTCCCGGATTCCCAGTGGGAGACCCTGGCGTACCTGCGCGCGCTGGGCTTCCCGGTGTCCTCAGCGGTCCAGCGCTGCGCCACGCTGGAGAAAACCATCGCCTACTGCGAAAGCTGGATCGAGCGGCGCGACACGCTGCCCTACGAGACCGATGGCATGGTCATCAAGCTCAACTCGCTGGCGCTCAGCGCCGATCTGGGGGTAGTGGGCAAGGACCCGCGCGGGGCCACCGCCTACAAGTTCCCCGCCCGCGAGGTGAGCACGGCCCTGCTGGAGATCGGCGTCAACGTGGGGCGCACCGGGGTGCTGACCCCCTACGCGGTGCTGGAACCGGTGGAAGTGGGCGGGGTGACGGTCAAGCAGGCCACCCTGCACAACTTCGACTACATCGCCGAGAAGGACATCCGCGTGGGCGACCGGGTGCTGATCAAACGCGCCGGGGACGTGATCCCCTACGTGATCGGCCCGATCCCCGAGGCCCGCGCCGGCGACTTGCCCGTCTACCTCCCCCCGACCGCCTGCCCCTCCTGCGGTGAGGCGGTGGAGCGCGTGGAGGGCGAAGTAGCCTATTACTGTGTGAATAGCGCCTGCCCGGCCCAACTCATCCGCAACCTTGAGCACTTCGTCTCGCGCGGGGCAATGGACATCGAGGGCATGGGCATCAAGATCGTGGAGCAGGTGGTGGCTGAGGGGCTGGTGGGCGACGTGGCCGACCTGTACCGCCTGACCGGGGAGCAGTTGCTGGAGCTGGAGGGCTTTGCCCAAAAGAAGGCCGACAACCTGATTGCCGCCATTGACGCCTCGCGCGCGCGCCCGCTTCACCGGCTGATTGCCGCGCTGGGCATCCGTGGGGTGGGGGAGGTGATGGCCGCCGACCTTGCCGCGGCCTTCGGCGATCTGGAGGCGCTGGCCGCCGCCGTGCCGGCCGATCTGGAGGCGGTGGGGGGGGTGGGACCCAACACTGCCGCGGCCCTCACCGACTGGTTTGCCCGGCCCCGCAACCGGGCGCTGCTGGAGGAGCTGCGGGCCGCGGGCGTGTGGCCGCACGCCGAGCGCGCCGCCCGCCCGGCGGAGGGCGCGCCGCTGGCCGGCCTGACCTTTGTCATCACCGGCACGCTACCCGGATTCAGCCGTGAGGAGGCAAAGGCCTACATTCAGGCCCACGGGGGCA
This sequence comes from uncultured Anaerolineales bacterium, assembly GCA_964478665.1. Classification (GTDB taxonomy): domain Bacteria; phylum Chloroflexota; class Anaerolineae; order Anaerolineales; family CAYZNA01; genus CAYZNA01. Next base: position 6,954 of record CAYZNA010000117.1, on the reverse strand, counting down.
AAGTGACCGACAGCGTGAGCAAGAAGACCGGCTATCTGATGGCCGGCGAGGCCGCCGGTTCCAGGCTGGCAAAGGCGGAAAGCCTGGGCGTGCCGGTCATCGACGAGGCTGCCCTGCGGGCGCTGGCCGGAGGGTAGGGGGCGAGGTCCGCGCCCGCCCGGCGGGGAACCCGGTCGGGATGGGGGTCCGGCGCCCGCAGCCGGAAAGGGGCCGGGGGCGGGGCAATTGACAGCAGGCCGGTGGTCGGCTACACTGGCGCGAATTCGTTGACAGGAGATACCCGCTTTGATGACCGATCCCGCGCGCGTTGACGGCATTCAGCGCCGCATCAACGCCATCGTAAACCGTGTAGATTCACTCACCGAGCACGACCTGTACTTCTTCAACCAGCCGATCACCGAGATTCTGAGCGACTCAAAGGTGCTGGTCCGGGGCCGGGAGATGGGCATGTATGCCTCGTACAGTTATCTGGGCCTGTTGGGGCACCCGCGCATCGGCGAGGCCGCCATCAGGGCGGTGGAGAAATACGGCACCGGCACCCACGGCGTGCGCATGCTGGCCGGCACGCTTGACCTGCACTGCGAACTGGAGGCCACTATCGCGGCCTTCAAGGGGGCCGAAGACGCCGTTACCTATTCCTCCGGCTACGTGACCAACCTCACCACGGTCTCTGCCCTGGTGGGGCGCCACGATTACGTGTTCAGCGACAAGCTCAACCACGCCAGCATCGTGGACGGCTGCCTGCTCTCCGGGGCGCGCTTCGTGCGCTTTCGCCACAACGAAATCGGCCATCTGGAAGAGCTGCTGCAAAAGGCCGACCCGGACGCCGCCCGGCTGGTGGTGGTGGACGCTGTCTTCAGCATGGATGGCGACATCGTTGATTTGCCGGCGCTCGCCCGCGTGTGCAGGGCGCACAACGACTGGCTGATGGTGGACGAGGCCCATTCGATTGGCGTGCTGGGCGCCACCGGGCGCGGCATTGAGGAACACTTCGGCCTGCACGACGCCGTGGACATCAAGATGGGCACGCTCAGCAAGACCATCCCCAGCGTGGGCGGGTACGTGGCCGGCCGCAAAGACCTGATCAAATTCATGCGCAACGCCGCGCGCGGCTTTATCTTCTCGGCTGCCCTGCCGCCCGCCCAGGCCGCGGCCGCCCGCGAGGCCTTCAACGTGATCCTCGATGAGCCGTGGCGGGTGGAGAAGCTGCGCCGCAACGCGCGCCAGTTCATTGACGGGCTGAAAGCGCGCGGCTTCGACACCATGAACACAGAGACCGCCATCGTGCCGGTGCTGTGCGGCGCGGACGACACCGCCTTTGCCATGGTTCGCCGGGCGCAAGGCGAAGACATCTTTGTCCTGCCGGTGGTCTCGCCGGCCGTGCCCGAGGACACTGCTCGCTTGCGCGCCACCGTGACCGCCGCCCATAACCCCGAAGACATCGAGCACGCCATGGATGTGCTGGAGCGGGCAGGCAGGGCAGTGGGCGTGATTTAGCTTTTGGCAGCACTGATTCTCAAACCGGGCCGCGAAAAGTCGCTGCTGCGCCGTCACCCGTGGGTGTTCTCCGGCGCGGTGGGCGAGCTGCGCGGCGAACCCCCGAATGTCACTATCGGGGGCCAACCCGGCCCCGGCCAGACCGTGGCGCTGTGCGCGGCCTCCGGGGCCTTTCTGGCCGTTGCCGCGTACAGCCCGGTCTCGCAGATCGCGGCCCGCGTCTGGACGTGGGATGAGGGCGAGGCGGTGGATGCGGGCTTCTTCGAGCGCCGCCTGCGCACCGCCCTCGCCCTGCCGTACCGGCAGGAATCCCTGCGGAATCCGCGCGGCGCGGCCCGGCTGGTCCACGCCGAATCCGACGGCCTGCCCGGCCTGATCGTGGACCGCTACGCCGATTTCCTCGTGCTGCAATCGCTGACCACCGGGACGGAGGCCTGGAAGCCGACCATTCTCCTGACCCTCAACCGGCTCCTCGCCCCGACCGGGATCCTGGAGCGCTCCGACGTGGCGGTGCGACACAAGGAGGGCCTGCCGCCAGTGACAGGCCTGCTCTCGGGCCGGCTGCCGCCGCCGGAGCTTGAGATCGAAGAGAACGGCCTGCTCTTCGGCGTTGACCTGGCCGGGGGTCACAAGACCGGCGCCTATCTGGACCAGCGCGAGAACCGCCGGCTTTTCGGCGGGTTCGCCGGGGGCAGGGAGGTGCTGGATGCCTTCAGCTACACCGGCGGCTTTGCGCTATCCGCGCTGAGGGGTGGGGCCAGCTCGGTGACAGCGCTCGATTCTGCCGCCGGGGCGCTGGCGGGGTTGGCCCGCAACGCCGCCCGCAACGGCCTGCCGGCGGAACGCCTGCAGGCGGTGGAGGGCGATGCCTTCCGCGTGCTGCGCCACCTTCGGCGCGACGCCGGCCGCCGGTTCGACCTGATTGCGCTCGACCCGCCAAAGCTGGCGCACAACGCCGCCCAGGTGCAGCGGGCGGCGCGGGCCTACAAAGACATCAACCTGCTGGCTTTCAAGCTGCTGCGGCCGGGCGGGCTGCTGTTCACGTTCTCATGTTCGGGCGCGGTGTCCGCCGACCTGTTTCAGAAGATCGTGGCCGGCGCGGCGCTGGACGCGGGGGTGCAGGCGCAAATCACCCACCGCCTGACGCAGGCGCCGGATCATCCGGTGGCGCTCAACTTCCCGGAGGGCGAATACCTGAAGGGGCTGGTCTGCCGGGTGAGCGAGGGAGCTACGCCTTAAGCAAAGAACCGGGAGACAAGGCCCGGTTCTTTGTAGTGGAGATGGCGGGAATCGAACCCGCGTCCGAAAGTCTCGACCGCGAATATCTACAAGCTTAGTCTACCTTTGGTGGTCACCCGCAGCGCCCCGGCAGACGCGGTCATCTACGGGCCAGCCGCTGACACCCCCGCAGGGGATTCTTTCGCGCCTTTAGCGGCGTCCGGCGCGGCACCCGGCTCATTTGTCGGCCTTGCCATCCCCGAGCAGGGGAGGGGAGTGGGGACCGGGTCTCCGCACGTGGGGGAGACCGCGCTCGTCGCTGGCGGGGTTAAGCCGCGAGCGGCAGAGCGGCGTAGGAAGTGCGGTTGGCACTTGAAAGTTTGCGCGGAGTTTACGAGGTCGGCGCCTCTCGGCTTGCAATTCGGGATCAGCCACCTCCGTCGAAGCCTGTCATCCCCAATCTGCTGCAGATTATACCACCGATTCGCTTACCAGCTTCCGAGGAAGGGCGCCGGCCACAGGGCGGGGAGCAGGCTGAGCAGCAGGATGGTCGCCAGCCCGGCCAGGAACACGGTGATGTTGTCCACCTCCGCCACCGGCAGTGACTCTACCGCAGTGGCTACCAGACAGATCAGGGCCAGCGGCGCCGCTGCCATCGCCGCAGGCAGATCAAAGTAGCCCATCGCGGAAAACAGGGTCACGAAGGCCAGGGCAAAGCCAAAAGAACCGGCAAACATGGCAAGCGACCCCGCCCAGCTTTTTCCGGCCGCCCACGGCAGCTTCCGCCGGCCAAACCGGCGGCCAACAACGTCGGCCAGCCCATCCCCGCCGCACAGAATCATCAGCGCGATGATGCCGGTGGGCGTGCCCCGCCAGAAAATCACGGTGGAAAGCACGAAGATGATGCCGTAGTAAAGCGGCCCGCGCAGGATCTCGCGCGGATCACCGCTGCGGCTCATGGACTGCACTGCCGCCGGGTCGCGGATCACCTCCAGCCCGACCAGCACGAACTGAGCGGTGATGGCCAGCGGCACCAGCGCGGCAAAGAAGCGCGCTGCGGGCGCCTGGCTGAACAGATTCCAGCACAGCACGAACAGCGGCCCGGTGCCGGTGTGCACCAGTTTGCGGCTCAGGGTCTGCGCGACCCAGCCGCGCGCCGCCGCCATGTTGTTCAATCGCAGCCAGAGCAGCGCCACGGCAAACGTGACCACGGTCGCCACGAGGTCTTGCAGCAGGGGGTTCGCAAAGAGCGGAGAAAGCCACATGGCGTTTCACTGACCTCGGCGGCGCAGAGCGCGCTCTATAGACCGCTGCGCGTCGCGCTTCGCAATCGCCTGGCGCTTGTCGTATTGCTTCTTGCCGCGCGCCACGGCAATCTCCAGCTTCGCGCGGCCGCGCGCGAGGTACAACTGCAGCGGCACAATTGTCAGCCCCTTCTCGCGCACCTGTTCCTGAAGCTGGATGATCTCTTTGCTGTGCAGCAGCAGTTTGCGCGGGCGTTCCGGGTCGTGATTCTGCCGGCTGGCCGGATCGTAGACGGCGATGTTGGCCCCGACCAGCCACGCCTCGCCGCCCTCCACGCGCACGTACGCCTGGCGAATGTTGGCATGCCCGGCGCGAATGGACTTGATCTCGCTGCCCAGCAGGGCCAGCCCGGCCTCGAAGGTCCGCAGGATTTCGTAATCGTGGCGCGCTTTTCGGTTTTGCGCTACTACCTTGATGTGCTCTGTGCTCATCGTTATTGCCCGGTGTTGAAATAGACCAGCGCCCGCGCCATCTCGGCGTCCGTGCCGTCGGCGGCTGGCTGCGCCTCGATCGTTGGTTGCAGGCCCTGGCCGTCCAGCGGGGTGCGGTCGGGAGTATACCAGCGCGCCGAGGTTACGTGCAGGCTGGACCCGTCGCGCAGCTCAAAGATGGACTGCACCGACCCCTTTCCGTAGGTCTTCTGGCCGATCAGCGGCGCGCGGCCCCGCTGGCTGAGCGCCCCGGCCACGACCTCGGCGGCGCTGGCGGTCCCGCCGTTGACCAGCACGGCCAGCGGCCCGGCGGTCCCGGCCGGGTTCGCCCCGGCTTCGACGGTGCGCTCTCCCCGGCGCTGCACTTCGTGCATGATCACCCCACCGTCGAGAAACAGCTTTGCCACCTCAAGGCTGGCCTCCAGCAGCCCGCCGCCGTTGCCCCGCAGGTCGAGCACAAAAGCCAGCGCGCCCCGGTGCCGCAGGTCGGCCAGCGCGGCGCGGACCTCGTCCGGGGTCCGCTCGCTGAAGCGGCTGACCGCGATCACGCCCACCGTGGCCTGCTCGTCCAGCAGGCGCCACGTCACCGAGGGGATTTCGTAGGCAATGCGCGTCAGGGCCACGGTAAAAGGATCGGGGGACTTTTTATGCCGCGCCGTCAACTGTACTTTGCTGTCCACCGGCCCGCGGATCAGCGCCGCGATCTGATCGAGCGACAGTTCCGGCGTGATCTGGATGGCGTCCACTGCCAGCAGCCGGTCGCCTTCGCGCACCCCGGCCAGCTCGGCCGGCCCTCCCGGCAGCACGTTGAGCACAAGGTCGCGTTGCTCGTTGCGCACGAAAGTCACACCCACGCCGCCGAACCGGCCCGCCAGTTGTTGGCTCTCCAGTTGGTGGGGCGCCGGCTCCACAAATACCGTGTAGGGGTCGCCCACCGAGGCCAGCATGCCCCGGATCATGCCGTATTCCAGTTGCGGCGCATCCGGGAGCTGCCCCTGATATTGGCTGACCAGAATGGCGTGGGCCTGCGCCAGAACCGGCGCGTCGAGGTGGGTGGCCGGCAGGCCGAGAAAGGCGTGCGTGAAGTAGCCGGCGAAAAAGGCTGCCGTGAGGAACCCCGCCGCCACTACGGTGAAAGTCAGCACCTCGCCAATCCGTCGTCGCCTCATGCCCAATCTCTCCCCATTTTCCCTATTCTCCAGAGTTGAACGCCTCCAGCAGTGGCAGAATCTTGTCCATTTGCGGCTCGAGCACCTGAGCGCCGTCCGGCGTGGTGTAGGGAGTGGTCAGCCGGCTGTCAATGATCAGCCGGAGGATGTTGTTCCGGTCTATCTGCGGACCGACGCAGCCCAATAGCCCCAGGTCGCCGGGCGAGAGGTCGGTGCGCACGGTGGTGAAAGCCACCTGCGCCAGCGCCGGCAGATAGGGCAGCACCTGCGGCGAGAGCACCTTGTCGCGAATGGCCATCAGGACCTCTTGCTGCCGGCTCATGCGGTTGAAGTCGGAATCTTGATGGCGCGTGCGGGCGTAGATCAGCGCGGTGGCGCCGTCCATGTGCACCGGCCCGGCCGGGATGTCCACTACCATCGTCCCGCCCTCGTCAGTGGGATAGAGCGGGTCGTGGATCGCGCGCGCCACATTGATGTCAATGCCGCCGATGGCGTCCACCGCCCGCTCGAAGCTGGCGAAGTTGATGACCACGATACGGTCAATGCGCAGCCCGAAGTTGTGCGCTACCGCCGCCGCCAGCATGCCCGGCCCGCCGCCCGGGTACTTGCGGGCCTCGCCCTGAGCATAGGCAGTGTTGATGCGCTGCTCGTAGTACGGGTCCGGCTGCGAAGGGTCATCGTTGAGCTGCACCCACAGATCCCGGGGAATCGAGAGGAACTGGGCGGAGCGGTCGGTGAAGTTGAGGCCCAACACGCCGATGGCGTCGGCGCGCGCGGGCCGGTCGTAGCGCGTGGCGCGGCTATCCAGCCCGATCAGCAGGATGTTCATCCGCCCCGGGCCGTCGCACGTGACGGGGAAGGGGGCTGCCGGAGCCAGCTCGGGGGTGGGGCGGGGGGTGGGGTTGGCCGGGATCACCAGATGTCGGGTGGGAATCGGGATGGGGGTGGGGGTGTACAGGTTGAGGGGCGGAAAAGCGAAGGTCGGCTGCGCGGAAGCGCCGGGGGAGGGGTAGGGGGAGGGGGAGGGGGTCGGGCCGGCCGTCGCCGGGGCGAGAGTCGGGGCACTCTGCCGGTCCACCAGCAAGTCGTAAAGGCCCAGAGCGATCAGGAAGGCGCCGGAGATTGCAAACAGGCCCACGATGTAGATCATCAGGTACTTGAACGCCTGTGAGCTGGAAGAATCAAGTTGCATGGGAAGATCGGAATCGGGGAGTTGCCCCAGGTGGGTGCGTTTCAGCTGCCGCAGGCCGCAGGCCCCGTAGGCGGGGCATCCCCATGCCCCGCTCCATGCCCTGCTCCATGCCCTGCCTGCCGCAGGCCCCGTAGGCGGGGCA
>CAYZNA010000116.1:4418-9451 GCA_964478665.1 uncultured Anaerolineales bacterium | reverse complement strand
CGACCTGCTCGCGGTGGCGGAGGAAGAGGGCCTGCGGGTGGTGTTTGTGCCGCCGCACGGAGAGGCCGAACTGGCCGGTGCAATCCAGGCGCTGCTGGCAGACCCTGCCCGCGGGCGGGCGCTGGGCGCGCACAACTTCGCGGCCATGAGCCGCATGACCCTGGCCGACACCAGCCGGCGCTACACTGAGCTGTTTGGGCAGGTATTGGCCGCCCGCCAGCGCGTCCCGAGCGGGGAACCGGCTCGCAGCGTCGAAGTGGCCGGCTGATGCGCGCCGACCCGCGAGACCGCGCCGGCCGGCCGAAGCTGTCCTCCACCGCCGGATTGCTGCTGCAATCCCTGGCCTTCAATTTGCCGCTTACCCTGCTGGGCTTGCAGCGGCGCTCGTTTGACTACTATCCCCATCTGTTCTTTGCCGACCACTACCGCCAATGGTGGTGGAACTTATGGGAGCCGCGCTGGTACACCGGCTTCTCGGTGGTCTCGTATCCGCCGCTGGTGCACCAGACGATTGCACTGCTCTCGCGGCTGGTTGCGCCTGGCCAGGCTGCGCCGCCGGCCGAGCGCCTGCGCGGCCTGGCGCTGGGCTATGCTTTGGTGCAACTGGCCGCGCTGCTGCTCTTTCCACTCGGGGTTCGCGCCTTTGCCACACTGTTTGTGGGCCGGCGCGCCGCCGTATGGGCCGGACGGCTAGCAATTGTGCTGCCCGGCCTGGCGCTGAGCGCCTATGCCTTCGGCCAGTTGCCCACTGTGGCCGCCAGCGTGGCCGGGCTGTTTGCTCTGAGCTGCGGCGGCCGCTACCTGCGCGCCGGCCGGCTGGAGTGGCTGGGGCTGGCGATTCTGTGCGCGGGCGTGATGGCCGGGGCGCATCACGCCGTCTTCTTGCTGGCGCCGTGGGCAGCCGCAGCGCTGGTCGGGCGGGAACTGGCATCGGCCCTGCGCGGCCCGGCGTGGCGGCAGCGACTCCCCCGGCTGTTGCTGCGCGCCGGGCTGTGGGCCGGGCTGTCGGGGCTTGTGGCAGTGCTGGCGCTGTGGCCGTTCCTGAGCTGGAGCCGGGGCTACTTGCCGCAAGCGGCCATCGAACACCCCTCCCGCAGCAACTTCTTGCTCGACCCGTGGGCGCGCTTGTTCTTCTTCTATCCCATGTACGGCTGGCTGCTGCCGCTCTTGCCGGCCTTGCTGTACCTTGCCGCGGCCCACCGGCGGCTGCTGCCGCTCGGCCTGGCCGGGACCGGGCTGTTCCTGTTGGGGCTGGGCGGGACCACTCCCTTCCCGGAAGTGCTGTTCGGGGCCAACTGGCAGTGGCTCACCTACGATCGCTTTGCATTCTGGGCCGGCATTTGCGCCCTGCCGTTGGCCGGGGCGCTGTGCGCGGCCGCCGAACGGGCAGCGCGCCGGGGCCGCTGGCTGCCGGCGCCGGAGCGCCGCCGGGCGGTCAGTACGCTGCTGGCCGGCGCGCTGGTCATCGTGGCCCTGCTGGCGGCCTCGCTCTCCGTTCTGGCGCACTCTCAGCCGCCGGCAATTGACATGCAGCCGATTGTGGATTGGCTGGCGGCCGGCGACCGCAGCCAGTGGCGCTACCTGACCTTCGGCTTTGGCGATCAACTGGCTGCACTCTCCATCCTCACCCCGGCCACCACCCTCGACGGCAGCTATCACACCGCCCGCCGCCTGCCCGAGCTGCGCCAGAGCGGCATTGGCCAGATTGATACCGCGTTGTGGAGCAGCCGCGGTGTGGATGGGGCCTACGTTTTTATGGAAAACGCCGGGAAATGGGGCGTGCGCTGGGCCTTTGTGAACAACCCGCGCTACACAAGTCATCTGCAGGTGGCCGGCTGGCGCTTTCGCGAACGGCTGGGCAACGGCGTGGAGGTGTGGGAAACCCGCCAGGTACCCCCGCGCGCCGCCGAACTGACCCCGCCGCCGCCCGCCGGCCTGCAGTGGGCCGGGCTGTGGTGGGGCCTGGCGCCGCCGGCCACGCTCGCCGCCGCCCTCCTTGCGGCGCTGTGGCGGCTCGGCCGCGGCGTAGCAAGCGACTCGCGCGTGGCCAGGGCGGAGGGAGGGGAGGGCAAGGTGTTATGCTGACAAAACTGCTCGGCGGTCTGTTGCTGGGCGTATCGGTGGCCGCGCCCATTGGCCCGGTCAACGTGGTCGCCATCCGGCGCGGGCTGGCCGGCGGCTTCGGCCCGGCCTTCCGCTTTGGCATGGAGGCCGCCACCGCCGACCTGGCCTACGTGCTTCCTTCTTCCTTCTTCCTTCTTCCTTCTTCCTTCTTCCTGTTTGCTCGCGCGCTGGCGATCGGGTGGGTCCCGCGATAGGCCCGGCGGCTCAGAACGGCAGGCCGAGGGCCTGAAAGCTCAGCCGGGTCCAATCTGTGCCGGTCAGCACCGAGCAGGTCAGCGCCAGAAAGACCAGCAGCAAGATCAGCCCGCAGCCGCACCCGCCGCAGGACAGCCCGCGCCCGAAGCCGAAGCGGCGCTGCAGCCCGTCGAAGACCCAGTCCAGGAGCAGTAGCTTGAAAATGCCGGCCAGACAGCCGGGTCGTTGGCGCATGAAGCACCTCCCTCTGTGAATGGCGCGCCGCCCGGCCTGGTGGCTCAGACGGCGGCGGTGGCAACCACCACCCCTTACGCGCCACCGGGGGAGGGGTTGCGGCAGGGGGAGAGCCGGATGGTCCCCCCGGGGCAAGGGGCGACCGGACGGTTCCGGCTATGCTACAATAGGGTGACCCGTAGGGGGCGCACGCTTCGCGCCATGCGCCCCGTTCGCAAAGGCAGACTCCACACCGATGACAACCCGTGAAGCCACCCATACCATTTCCCCACCGGCCTGGCCGCCAGATGGGGCGCGCGGCGAGCGCCGGTGGCCGGTCATTGCGATTGACCTCCCGGTGCTCTACGAGGACGAGGGATTGGATGAGATGGGCGACAACACGTTGCATACCGAGATAGACCGCATCATATACGCCGGCCTGCTGGCCCATCTGGCCGATCGCCCCGACCATCACCTGTTCGCCAACCTCAACCTGCACTACCATCGTCTTGACCGGGAGGCCTACGTCTCCCCGGACGAGATGGTGGTTGTGGCCGATTTCCCGCCCGGTCCGGACATTGGCTCGTACCGGGTGGGCGAGACCGGCCCCCCACCGGTGCTGGTTGTGGAGGTGCTCTCCGAGCGCACCTATCAGCAACAGGACCTCAGCCCGACGGGAAAGCCGGTGGTATATGGCGACACGGGCGTTCCCGAGTACATTCTGGTGGACGTGCGGGGCGAATTCCTGCCGGAAAGGCTGCTGCTGAAACGACTGGTCGCGGGGGGAAGAGACGCTCGCGGCCGGCCGGTCTGGCGGGACGAGCAGGACCCGGACGGCGGGGTGACCAGCCGATTGGGATTTCGGCTGCTGATAGAGGAGGACGGCCTGATCCGGGTGGTGGATGCGGCCAGTGGCCGGCGTTACCTGCGCCCGGCCGAAGCAGAGGCCGCCCGGCGGCAGGCCGAAAGGCAAGCCACCGCGGAGGCTGCCGCCCGGCGGCAGGCCGAGGCCCGCGCGGAGGAACTGGCCGCCCGAGTGGCTGCGCTGGAGGCCGAACTGCAGCAGCGGTCCCGGCCCGCGCATGATTGAGCCTGCCCGGCCCCTCGAGCCGCGCCGCCGCGCCATTGTGGTCGGCGCTTCCTCTGGCATGGGCGCCGCGCTGGTGCGCAAGCTGGCCGCCGAGGGCTGGCTGGTGGCCGCGCTGGCCCGCCGCGAGGACTTGCTGTACGCGCTGTGCAGCGATACGAACGCCGCCTGCGGCGAGACGCGCACTCTTCCCTTCCCCCATGATGTGACCGATTTTGCGGCCGTGCCGGCCGCCTTCCAGGTCGCGGCCCGCGAACTGGGCGGGCTGGACCTGCTGATCTACGCCGCCGGCGTTATGCTGCCCGTGGCCGCCCACGAGTTCTGCTTTGAGAAGGACCGGCAGACAATCGAGGTTAACCTGCTGGGGGCCATCGCCTGGCTCAACGAAGCCGCCGTGCGCTTTCAACGCGCCGGGAGCGGGCATATTGTCGGCATCTCCTCCGTGGCCGGGGACCGGGGCCGGGTGGGCAACCCGGCCTACAACACCTCCAAAGCCGGGTTGAGCACCTATCTGGAGGCCTTGCGCAACCGCCTCAGCCGCCATGGGGTGACTGTGACCACGGTCAAGCCGGGCTTTGTAGAGACCGACATGCTGAAGAATGCTCCGCGCCTTCTATGGGCCATCCCCGCCGAACGGGCCGCCGGCGAAATCTACCGCGCCATCCTGCGGCGCCGGCAGACGGTATACGTTCCCGCTCGCTGGCGCATGGTGATGCTCATCATCCGCCACATTCCCTCGTTCGTCTTCCGCCGCCTGAGTTTCTGATGAGGTCGGAGACAATTTTGCGCCAGATGACAGCAGCTACGGATGGGCTGCTGATCCCCGGACCTCCTGCCGTGAAAACCGTTGCCCTGCCCACTGACCGGCTGGAGCGGGTGGAGGGCTGGGGCCGGGCGGTCGCCGGGCTGAGTTACCTGTATCGCCCCACCATGGTGGAGGGGCTGCAGGAAGTCTTCCAGCGCGCGCGGGAGGCCGGTTGCAGCGTGGGCCTGCGCGGGGCGGGGCGCAGCTACGGCGATGCCGCCCTCAACGCAGAAAACATCCTGCTGGACCTCAGCCGTATGCGCCGCATTCTGGCATGGGACCCCGGACGGGGCGTAATCACCGTGGAGCCGGGCGTCACCATCCAGCAACTGTGGGAGTACACCATCGAAGATGGCTGGTGGCCGCCGGTCGTGCCGGGCACCATGTTTCCCACCCTGGGCGGCTGCGCCGGCATGAACATCCACGGCAAGAACAACTTCCGGGCCGGCACGCTGGGCGAGCACATTCTGGAATTTGAGGCGCTGCTGCCAACCGGCGAACTGCTCACCTGCACCCCGGAACAGCACCCTGATCTGTTCCACGCCATCATCGGCGGCTTCGGGATGCTGGGCTGCTTCACCCGCCTCACCCTGCAACTCAAGCGGGTGT
>CAYZNA010000116.1:0-4408 GCA_964478665.1 uncultured Anaerolineales bacterium | reverse complement strand
AGCGGGTGTACTCCGGCTTTCTGCGGGTAGAGGCGGCCCCCACCGCCAACCTCGCCGCCATGTTCCGCGAGTTCGAGGCCCGGCTGCCGGGGGCCGATTACCTCGTGGGCTGGCTGGACGGCTTCCCGGGCGGGCGGGCGCCGGGGCGCGGGCAACTGCACCAGGCCGACTATCTCGCCCCGGGCGAGGACCCGTTCCCCGCCCAATCCCTGCGGGTGGAGCGCCAGAACCTGCCGGACACCTTCTTCGGGCTGGTACCCAGGTCTATCCTATGGCGTTTCATGCAACCCGTGACCAACGACCCCGGCATGAGGCTGGTCAACGCGGTAAAGTACCGCGCCGGAGCGCTGGCCGGGCGCAGCCGCTACCTGCAATCCCACGCCGCCTTTGCCTTCTTGCTGGATTACGTCCCCGACTGGAAGCTGGCTTACGGCCCGGGCGGCCTGATCCAGTACCAGGCCTTTGTGCCGGCCGGGAAGGCGCAGGCCGCCTTCGGGGAGCTGCTGCAGCTCTCACGGCGGCGGCGCCTGCCCGCCTACCTGGCGGTATTCAAGCGCCACCGCCCGGACCCGTTCCTGATGACCCACGCCCTCAACGGCTATTCGCTGGCCCTTGACTTTCGCGTGACGCAGAGCAACCGCGCGGCCCTCGCCCATCTGGCCGCCGAAATGGATCGGGTTGTGCTGCAGGCCGGCGGTCGCTTCTACCTCGCCAAGGATGGCGCCCTCACTCCCGAATCGGCAGCGGCCTATCTGGGCGAGGCAACGCTGGCCCGGTTCCGCGCGCTGAAGCAGCGTTGTGACCCGGAGAACCTGCTGCAGACCAATCTCTCGCGGCGCCTGTTTGCCGAAGGTTCCGGCGTAGGCCCGACCCACTGACGAGAGGGACAGCCCATGAGCGAAGTGATCCTCACCCGACAGCGCGAAGCCATCTTTGAGATCATCCTCAACCGCCCGGAACGGCGGAACGCCATCAGCTTTGAGATGGTGGCTGCGCTGGGGCAGGCCATCGCCGCCGCCGAGCGCGCCCCCGGCGTGCGCGCGGTGCTGTTGCGCGGGAAAGGGCCGGTTTTCTCGGCCGGGATTGACCTGACCGCCTTTGCCGGACTCCCGGCACGCTACGGCGAGAACTGGCCGCGCCAGATGCAAAACATCACCGCTGAGCTACAGGGCGCCTTCACCCGCGCTCTGGACGACCTCGACCGGGGCTTGCAACTGGAGGCCATGGCCCAGCAGCCACTGGTGCAGACCCGGGACTTTGCTGCCGGGGTGGACGCGATGCTGAAAAAGCAGCCCGGGGCGTGGCGGGGGGAGTAGCCGCCCACTTACGCCTCGCTTCGAGGGCCTTCGGCTAGCCGCCAACCCTCATCTTCATCCACGGCGCGGTGTTGTGGAAGTTGACCAGCGCGCTGCCGGGCGAGTTGATTGCGTCACAGGCGGCGCGGTCCTCCTCGGTCAGCGCCATCTCCAGCACCGGGAGCGCCTCCTGCAAATGGGCCAGGGTGCGCACCCCGACGATGGGCGCGGTCACCGCCGGCTGATCCTTCACCCACAGCAGCGCCAGTTGCCCCGGTGTGATCCCCCGCCCCCGGGCGATTTCCGCGAAGCGGGCCGCGGCCTGCACCCCGACGCCGGTCACCCGCTCGGCGTAGATCCCGCCTCGGACCGCATACCTTGAATCCGCCGGGCGGGTATCCCCCGCGTAGCGCCCGGCCAGCACCCCCTGGGCCAGCGGCGCCCACGGCACAATCCCCAATCCGTAACGCAGGCAGAGCGGGACCAGTTCGTTTTCCACCCGCCGGTCGAGCAGGTTGTAGGGCGGCTGCTCGGCGACGTAGCGGGCAAAGCCGCGCCGCTCGCTGGCGGCCAGCGCCTCCATCACCCCCCACGCAGGGTGGGTGGAGCAGCCAATGTAGCGCACCTTGCCCTGCCGCACGAGGTCGGTCAGCGCGGAGAGGGTTTCTTCGATGGGCGTAACGAGCGAGGGGCGGTGGGACCAGTACAGGTCAATGGTTTCTGTGCCCAGGCGGCGCAGCGAGTCCTCGCAGGCCTTGAGGATGTGCAGCCGCGAGTGGCCGGCGTCGTTCGGCCCCGGTCCCATGCGGCCCTGAAACTTGGTGGCGAGGATCACCTGCTCGCGCCTGCCCTTTAGCGCCCTGCCCACGGCGATCTCGCTTGCGCCGGCGTTGTACACGTTCGCCGTGTCAACAAAGTTGATTCCGGCGTCGAGGGCGGCGCCGAGGATGCGGTCGGCCTCGGCCTGTTCCGTTTCCCGGCCCCACGTCATGGCGCCCAGGCAGAGCGGGGAGACTTTGAGGCCGGTGGGTCCGAGGGTGCGGTAGGTCATGGCGGTTCGCCCGGCCTGCAGTCCTTCGTGTAACGGGTTGCGGAGCCGGGTCGCGGGCCCTCAGGGCTGTAGCTGCACGTGCGGATACGCGCGAATCTTGTCATCCAGTGTCACCATTGGGCAATCAAACACTCGTGCCGTTGCGACCAGCATCTGAGCTGACGCCAAGTCCATCAGCCTCGTGGGTCTGAACACAGGCGCGATAGTTCCCCGGCAACTGTGCGTCGTCATGTACCCACCATACCCAGATATGCGTGTCCAACAGTATCACCGCATGGCGCTCCAATCTGACAGAGCCACTGCCTCCATTGGGTTGAGATACGTAATAGGCTTGCCGCGCAGTGGATAGCGATTTAGACGTGATGTTGACGTCGGTCGGACCAGAATGATCACCTCTATAGTCGAGCCTGCCTTCAGGGGGAGGTTACCGAGGGTGAGCATTCCATCCGTCTGTATCACTGTTTCTAAGCGAAGGGCTTGCATGGCCACCGCCTCCGTGGATGAATCTGTGAGGACTACTATGCCGTGTGGCGAGAGTTATTCTATCACGGGCTGCCCTGCCGCTGGTTACGGGCGGCGACAATTTCGGCCATGACCGAAAGGGCGATCTCTTCCGGGGTGCGGGCGTTGATGTCCAGCCCGATGGGGCCGTGCAGCCGGTCGAGTTGGGCGGCGGTCAGCCCGGCCTCCAGCAGGCGTTCCCGGCGGCGGCGCTGCGTCTTCTGGCTACCCAGCGCGCCCACGTAGAAGGCGGGCGAGGGCAGGGCGACCAGCAGGGCCGGGTCGTCCAGTTTGGGGTCGTGGGTCAGGCAGGCCACGGCGGTCGAGCGGTGCAGACCGAGTTCCGCCAGCGCCTCGTCCGGCCAGGCCTGCACCAGCCGGTCCACGTGTGGGAAGCGGGCCTGGCTGCCGAAGGCGGCGCGCGGGTCCACCAGCACCGTGCGGTAACCCAGGGTCTTCGCCAGGCTGGCGAGGGCAATGGCGATGTGCACGCCGCCCACGATCACGAGAGTGGGGGAGGGCAGCAGGGCCTCCACGAACAGTTCGAGGTCGGGGGTCAGGGAAACGCGCCGGGACTGGCCGCGCGCCAGCGCGGTCCGGGCCAGGGAGAGGGCCTGCGGGTCAAGGTCCGGCCCCAGGGCGCCGGCAGCGGTCCCATCGTCCCGGAGCAGGAGTTGGCGTCCGGGGAGCGGATCGGGGCCGCGGATCACGGTGACAGCGGCCGCCGGCCGGTCCTCCAGCAGCGCGGCCCGCAGGGCGTCGAAGGGGGTCTGGCCGAGCGGCTGGACGAACACGTCAATGGTGCCGCCGCAGGCCAGCCCGACCTCCCACGCGGTCTCGTCGGCCACGCCGAAGTGCAGCAGTTGCGGCCGGCCGGTTTCCAGTACCTGCGTCCCGGCCTCGAACACCGCCCCTTCCACGCAGCCGCCGCTGACCGAGCCGGCGATTTCGCCGGAGGGGGTGAGGGCCATGCGCGCCCCCACGCCACGCGGGGAGGATCCCCAGGTTTGAATCACGGTGGCGAGGGCGATGGGTTCGCCGCGCGCGCGCCAGTGGTCAAGGTCGGGGAGGATGTCGCGCATGGGGCCTCTGAGTTAGAGTTAGAGTTAGAGTTAGAGTTAGAGTTAGAGTTAGAGTGAGAGTGGGAGTGTCAGGGTTCGGGGTCCGGGTGGGGGAGTTGGTATTCGCTGTCGTCTTCTCGAAGCGTTCGCGTGGTTGTGGACCTGGCCGTTTCCTCTCGAAGGGTGGCGTCAATCAGGCCGGAGATAATGGAGGCCAGTTCGTCGCCAGCGCGGTAGGTGCCGTCGTATTCGGTGCGGGTGATCTCTTTTCGACGGAGGGCGATTGCCAGAATGCTGACTACTTCGTACACGGAACCCTTTGCGGCGTCGTAGAACGTGCGCTGGCTGCCGGGTGTGCGTCGGCCACTGCCCTCGGCGAGGTTGTTCGTGATGCTCAGCGCAGCGCGCCGCAACTGTTCGCCCAGGGAAAACTGAAGCCGCTGTGGCAGTCGGTCGCCGATCTCAAACATTCGGTCAACGAACTCAACACCCTTCTGCCA
>CAYZNA010000115.1:0-9526 GCA_964478665.1 uncultured Anaerolineales bacterium | reverse complement strand
GGCCCCGGGGGGGGTGGGGGGGCTGGGGGGGGGGGGGGGGGCCCGGGGGGGGGGGGGGGCCTCGGGGGGGGGGGGGCCCTACGGGCGGGGGCGGGCCTACGGGCGGGGGCGGCGAAATCTGACTCGGCCCCGCATGGGGATGCGGGGCCTACGGGCGAGGGCGGGGCCTGCGGGACTCCCCGCATGGGGATGCGGGGTCTACGGATGCGGGGCCTGCGGGACTCCCCGCATGGGGATGCGGGGCCTACGGATGCGACCCCTCAACACCTGACCCCTCATGCGCCCTCCAGCTCCCCCTTCACCGCCTGGTACAGCGACTCCGCCTTCAGTTCGCTCAGCGTGTAGCACGGGCAGCCCAGGTGCTCGGCCAGCTTCTGCGCCAGCCCCTGATCAAAGGCCGCATGTTCCATATTAATCACCACGCTCTTGATGGCGGCCTCTTTGATCTGGCCGGCAATGCGGTGCGCCTCGGTTTGCGGCGGCAGGTCGGTCATGGCGACGTTCCCGGCGCCATCGGTCAACAGAATCATCAGCGGCGTCAGATCCGGGTGCACGTGCTTCTCCTGCTCAAACATCTTGCGCGCCAGCATCAGCCCGGCGGAGAGCGGCGTCTTGCCGCCAACGGGAATATCCACCAGCGCCTGGCGGGCAAGCTGTACCGAACTGGTGGGCGATAGCACCACTGTGGCCTGATTCTTCTGGAAGACAATCAGCCCCACGCGGTCCCGCCGCTGGTAGGCATCGGTCAGCAGGCTCAAAATGGCGCCTTTGGTGGCGCTCATGCGTTCGGCGACCGCCATGGACCACGAGGCGTCCACCACGAACAGAATCAGATTGGCAGCCTTGCGCACCCGGACTTTCTGCTGCAGGTCGGCCTTGCGAATGGCAAACGCCACCTCGCGACGCTGCTCGGCCCGCTCGAGTTGATAGGGTGCGGCGGCGCGCATGGTGGCGTCGAATGCCACGTCGTTGGTCTTGCCCTGCGCGGGCCGGGCCTGGATGTAACGTCCGCGCTTGCGATCGGTCCGGGTGCGGCTGCGCTTGCCTCCCTGGCTGCGGGTCATCTTATCCAGCGGCGTGTTGAGCTTGCGCGTCTCAAACTCCTGCCCTGGCCTGACTTTCTGCCCGCCCTCCCACCAGTACGCCTCCCGCGTATCGGCCACGCTCTGCGGTGCAGGCTCCGCCTCGCCCAACTCCGGCGTCTCCTCGCCGGTCTCCTGGGCTACGCCCTGTTTTTTTTTACCGCATCCTTCTCTTCTGAAGGCTGGGGCTGGCTCTCGTCCCCGTCGGTCCACTCCGATTCAATCTGCTCCAGCCGCTCTTCCAGATCATACAGGCTGATCTGCGCCTGATGGAACGGCCCGCGCTTGACACGATGCGGCAGGGCCAGTTCAGCAGCGAGGGCAATATCGTGCTCGTTGATGGCAAGCCGGCCCTCAAGGGCCGCCTGGGCGCGAGCGGCCTTCAAAATGACCAGATCTGCGCGGTGACCGTCCACCTGCAGCGAGGCGGTCAGGCTGCCAATCGTGTGCAGGTCGCGGCGGCTGTAGGTCACCTTTTCCACCAGTTCGCGCGCCCGCTCAATCTCCCGCGATAGCTCCAGTTCTTTCGCCATCCACTGCTCGCGGAAACCCTCCGAGTCGGCCTCGAAGGCCAGGTTGCGTTCCATGATTGCCACCCGGTCGCGCGCGTCGGCCAGGCCGTGAATCTCCACCGCCAGGGCAAAGCGGTCCAGCAATTGCGGGCGCAGGTCGCCCTCCTCCGGGTTCATTGTGCCCACCAGAATAAAGCGGGCCGGGTGGGCAAACGAGATGCCCTCCCGCTCCACCACGTTGATGCCCATGGCCGCCGAATCCAGCAGCACGTCCACCACGTGATCGTCCAGCAGATTGACCTCGTCAATGTAGAGCAGCCCGCGATTGGCCGCCGCCAGCACACCCGGCTCAAAGCGGCGCTCGCCTTTCTGGATGGCGCGCTCAATATCGAGCGTGCCCACCACCCGGTCCTCGGTGGCTGAAACAGGCAGGTTGACAAACGAAGTGCGCCGTTTTTCCACCGGCAGCGGGCCGTTGTCGCGGGCGCGCTCGCGACACTCCGTGCACCAGGTCGTGGGCCGGTCCGGGTCGCAGCCAAAGCGGCAATCGGCCACCACGTCCACCTCCGGCAGCAGGGCTGCCAGAGCGCGGGCCGCGGTGGACTTGGCGGTGCCGCGCTCCCCCCGAATCAACACCCCGCCAATGCGCGGGTTGACAGCGTTCAGAACCAGCGCCCGGAGCATGCGCTCCTGGCCCACGATTGCGGTAAAAGGAAATACAACTGGCATAAACACTCCTCACAGGCAACAGGATGGTTGTGGCGGCCGCGCCCCACAACCCGCTCAGGTCCCGCGTGAGCGATTATACCCCACCATCCGGTCCCCCGCGCCTGCGAATTTTCGCCTCGAAGAGGTTGCCAGTTGACAGATTCACCTTTATAATGCGTGCCTATCATCTACGAGACGGAGAAACTCTTTAATATGAATCTGAATGACAGCATAATCGAAGAAGGTCACCCGATGGAGGCCTTTCTCGATGACGAGGGCGCCTATGGAATGAACCTGCCGACCGTCGGCGAGATCCGGACGGGCACCGTGGCGCGGGTTACCGGCAGCGAAGTGCTGGTGGATGTCGGCGCCAAGTCGGAGGGGGTGATTGACCCGCGCGAAGTGGAGTCTATGCCGACGGATGAGCGCAAAGCGCTCGCCCCCGGAGAAGAAATCTCCGTGTACGTGGTCAACCCGGAGGATAGGAACGGCAACGTGGTGCTGTCCATCCAGCGCGCGCGTGAAGAGCAGGACTGGGCCCAGGCCGAGGCGTTGCTCGAATCGCAGGAGGTGTACAGCAGCCAGATCGCCGGCTTCAACAAGGGCGGCCTGATCGTCAAAGTGGGCAAAGTGCGCGGGTTTGTGCCGGCTTCACAACTCAGCATGAGCCGTCGCCGCCGCTCCGAGGGCGAGTCGCCCGAGCAGAAGTGGGGCAAGATGGTGGGCGAGGAGGTCGCGGTCAAGGTCATTGAAGAGGATCACAGCCGCAATCGGCTGATCCTTTCGGAGCGGGCCGCGGCCCGCGAAGTGCGCGAATTCCAGAAGGAACGACTGCTGTCCGAATTGAAGGAAGGCGAAGTGCGCAGCGGACACGTCATCAGCCTGGCGGATTTTGGCGCGTTCGTGGACATTGGCGGGGCTGACGGCCTGGTCCACCTTTCCGAACTTTCGTGGAACCGGGTGGCTCACCCGCGCGAGGTCGTGGA
The DNA here is from genome assembly GCA_964478665.1 of uncultured Anaerolineales bacterium. GTDB lineage: Bacteria > Chloroflexota > Anaerolineae > Anaerolineales > CAYZNA01 > CAYZNA01. Next base: position 6,238 of record CAYZNA010000115.1, on the reverse strand, counting down.
GGTGGGACAGAAAGTCAAAGTCAAGATCCTCAACGTGGACCGCGAGCGCAAGCGCATCGGCCTGTCCCTCAAGCAACTGGAACAGGACCCGTGGCACAATATCGTGCGCAATTTCCAGCCCGGCCAGTTGGTGCAGGGCGCCATCACCAAGCTGGCTAAGTTCGGCGCTTTCGTACGGCTGGATGGCGTGGACGAACTGGAGGGGTTGATCCACGTTTCCGAACTGGCGGACAGCCATGTAGATCACCCGCGCTCGGTGGTGCACGAGGGTGAGGTGGTCACCCTGCGCGTGCTCAAGGTGGACGGCGAAAAGCGGCGCATTGGGCTGAGCCTGAAGCGCGTGGCCTCCGCCGAATACGCTGATGCTGACCTGCGGGCTGCGCAAGCCCTGAGCAGCGCCGCCGAAGACGATCTGGATGAACCGGAGAGCGCCGGGGCCGACGAGTAAGCGCGCAACAACAGACCGGGTGTGGTCGGGCGGCCACACCCGGTTTTTGTAACTCCGTACATACCCGTTGGGCGGTGACCGCCTGGCAGGATGACGGCCATCACTCAGCCCGAATTGGCTGCAGCGCCAGCCTGATTCGGGTTTTCGCTATTACTGCGGGAGGCTGACCATCCCCCAAATGGGTAACTACCGGCCAGACGTTTTTTGGTAGAATAGGGCCTGCCGAACGCCTGCACGACGATGGTTGTTTTCACTTGCACCCCGGCGCGGTTCGAACGGAGGAATGTTCTGTGGCTAACAAAATGGAACGGTTCACCCAGCGCGCGCGGCGCGTGTTGAGCCTGGGTTACGAGGAGGCTGAACGGCTCCACCATAGCTACATTGGCACCGAGCACCTGTTGCTGGGGCTGATAAGAGAAGAAGGCGGTGTGGCCGGCCGGGTGTTGCGCGAGCTGGGGCTGGACCAGCGCCGGGTGTCGGAAATGGTGGAGCGCCTATCTGGCCCCGGGCGCCGCGCCCGCGCCGGAAAACCGGCCCTGGCCCCCGGCACCGAACGGGTGCTACAACTGGCGGTGGACGAGGCCCGCCGCATGGGCCACCACTACATTGGCACCGAGCACATCTTGCTGGGGCTGGTGCGCCAGAACGAGGGCGTGGCGGTTGACGTACTGAAGAAGCTGGGCATTTCTCCCGAGCAGATCCGCCGCCAGACCCGGCGGATCATGCAGGAAACCCCCGCCCCGGTCGCCGCCGGAGCAAAAACCCCGCAAAAGAAAGAAAAATCCAAAACCCCGCTTACTGACCAACTGGCTACCGATCTGACTTCACTGGCCGAGGATGGTAAACTGGACCCGGTCATCGGCCGCCAGGTGGAAATCGAACGCATTATCCAGATACTGGCCCGGCGCACCAAGAACAACCCGGCGCTGATCGGGGAGCCGGGTGTGGGCAAGACGGCTATCGTGGAGGGACTGGCCTCGCGCATCGTGGCCGGCGATACGCCCGAGCCGCTGATGGGCAAGCGCGTGCTGCAACTGGACGTGGGGTCGCTGGTGGCGGGCACCATGTACCGCGGCCAGTTTGAGGAACGGCTCAAGCGCGTGATCGCGGAAGTGAAGTCCTCCGGCTCGATCCTGTTTATTGACGAAGTGCACATGTTGGTGGGCGCCGGGGCAGCCGGGTCCTCGGTGGATGCGGCCAACATTCTCAAGCCGGCCCTCTCGCGCGGCGAGTTGCAGGTGATCGGCGCCACCACGCTTAATGAATACCGCAAATACATCGAAAGCGATGCCGCACTGGAACGCCGCTTCCAGCCGGTGATGGTAGACGAGCCAAGCATTGACGAGGCCATTGAGATTCTGCACGGGGTCAAGGGCGCTTATGAGGCTCACCACCGGCTGGTGATTACCGATGAGGCAGTGGACGCTGCCGTTCACCTCTCGGCCCGCTACGTGCCGGACCGCTTTCTGCCGGACAAGGCCATAGACCTGATTGATGAATCCGGGTCGCGCGTGCGCATGTACAAAAGCCCGGAGGCCAAAACTCTGAAAGAGACCATGGGGCGCCTGCGCACCCTGCGCGAGGAGCACGCCCTGGCGCTGGAGGAAGATCGCGAGAAAGACGCCGAAGACATCCTGGCCAAGGAATCCGAACTGGAGAGCATGCTGACCCAGTTGCGCGCCGGCTGGGTTCGCACAGAGGACGGACCGCGCGTCACCGGCGAGGATATTGCCGAAGTGGTGGCCATGTGGACCGGCGTGCCGGTGATGCAGCTTGCGCAGGAGGAATCGGAGCGGCTGCTCAAAATGGAAGAGGCGCTGCACGCTCGCATTGTGGGGCAGGATGAGGCCATTGTGGCTATCTCCAAAGCGGTGCGGCGCGCGCGGGCCGGGCTGAAGGACCCCCGCCGGCCCATTGGCTCTTTTATCTTTCTGGGGCCAACCGGCGTGGGCAAAACAGAGCTTACCAAAGCGCTGGCCGAATTTATGTTCGGCAGCGAAGACGCCCTGGTCCAACTCGACATGTCGGAGTTTATGGAGCGGCACAGCGTCAGCCGGCTGGTGGGCGCGCCGCCAGGCTACATTGGCTACGACGACGCCGGACAGCTTACCGAGGCGCTGCGCCGCCGCCCGTATTCTATTGTGGTGTTCGACGAAGTGGAAAAGGCCCACCCCGAGGCCCACAACATGCTGCTGCAAATCATGGAAGAGGGGCACCTGACCGATGCTCGCGGGCGCAAGGTCAACTTCCAGAACGCCATCATCGTAATGACCTCCAACGTGGGCGCAGACATGATTAAACGCCAGGCAGCGCTGGGCTTTGCCCTGCGCAAAGATGAGGCGGTGCAAGAGCGCGTGGCCTACGAAGAAATGCGCAAGACGCTCACCGAGCAGCTCAAGCGCGTGTTTCGACCCGAGTTCCTCAATCGGGTAGATGGTGTTATCGTCTTCCGCGCCTTGAGCAAAGACGAGATCACCAGCATTGTGGAACTGGAGATTGAAAAGGTGGCCGAGCGCCTGAGTGAACACAACATCACCTTGCAGACCACGCCCGAGGCCAGCAGCCTGCTGGCCGAACTGGGCTACGACCCGGATTACGGCGCGCGCCCGCTGCGGCGCGTGATTCAGGCGCGGGTGGAGGATACGCTCTCCGATAACATGCTGGCCGGCAAGTTCCACGAAGGGGACGTGGTGGTGGTGGCAGTCGAAGGCGGCGAGATAGTGCTGCGACGGCGCAGCGATGGCGCGCGCAACGGCGCATCGGCTGACGAAGAAGAGGCGTTGCCCGAACCAGAGCCGATGGTGGTGGCGTAGTCTGGCCCGCCTCTCTGTGGGTTTTGCCCCCACTCGGCCCTGAAACGTGCTCGCGTTTCGGGGCCGTGTTGTTCCCGGCCCGGGTCACGTGGCCGGCGAGGATTACCCGATGTCCAGAAGCAAAACGCAGTTTGTCTGCCAGCAGTGCGGCCGGTCAACCCCCAGGCAGATGGGGCGTTGCCCGCGCTGTGGGGCGTGGAACTCGATGGTGGAGCAGGTGGTGGCCGAACCGCAGGCTCGCCCGGCCGGGCACCTGCCCGGCGCCGGGCAATCTACCCCGCGACGCCTGCCCGACATTGACGCCGACGCGGAATCGCGGCTGCCGTTGAACATCGAAGAATTCTCGCGGGTGCTGGGGGGCGGGATTGTGCCCGGCTCGCTGGTGCTGGTGGGCGGCGACCCGGGCATTGGCAAATCCACGCTCATGACGCAGGTGGCCATGTTGATGGCGTGGAGCGCCGGACCGGTGCTGTACGTGTCCGGGGAGGAATCCGAGCGACAGATCAAGATGCGCGCCCTGCGGCTGGTCCGCACCGTCCCGCGCTCCGCGCGAGCGGTGTCGCGGGAGGAGCAGGGCAGGGCGCCGGGCCAGGCGCCGCTCCCCGGCGAGGGGAACCCCGGTCCGGGCCAGGAAGCGGCGCCCGCAGCCGCATCCGGCCTCCCCCACGATCTTTTCATCGTCACCGAGACCAACCTGGATACCATTCTTCAGCACGTGGAGAGCGTCAAGCCGCGCCTGTTGATCGTGGATTCCATCCAGACGGTCTATCTGCAGGACCTGACCTCGGCAGCCGGCTCGGTGAGCCAGGTGCGCGAGTGCGCGGCGCGCCTGCAGCGGCTGGCCAAAGGCTCCGGCGTGGCGGTCTTTTTGATCGGGCACGTGACCAAAGAGGGAACGATCGCCGGGCCGCGCGTGCTGGAGCACATTGTGGATACCGTGCTGTATCTGGAGGGGGACCGCTATCAGGCCTTCCGGCTGCTGCGTTCGGTGAAGAACCGGTTCGGGGCGACCTCCGAGGTGGGCGTGTTTGAGATGCGGGAGCAGGGCATGGTGGAGGTGCCCAACCCCTCGGAGGTGTTTCTGGCCGAGCGGATGGTGAACGCGCCCGGCTCGGCGATTGCAGTGACCATGGAGGGCACCCGCCCGCTGCTGGTGGAAATGCAGGGGCTGACCAGCCCGACTACCTTTGGCAACCCGCGCCGGACGCCCAACGGGGTGGACTTTAACCGGTTGTTGCTGATAACGGCGGTGCTCACCCGCCGGGTAGGACTCAAGCTGGGGGATCAGGATGTGTTTGTGAACGTGGTGGGCGGGCTGAAAGTGAGTGAGCCGGCTGCCGATCTGGCGATCGCGGTGGCGATCGCTTCTTCTACGCGCGACCGGCCGGCGGTGGCGGACATGGCCTTCATTGGCGAGATTGGCCTGAGCGGCGAGTTGCGGGCGGTCAGCCAGTTTTCCGCCCGCCTGCGGGAGGCCGGCAAGCTGGGCTTCAAGCGGGTGCTGGCGCCTAAACTGGCGCGGCGCAGCGAGCCGTGGCCGGAGGGGGTGCAGGTGATGCAGGCGCGTTCGCTGCGCGAGGCGCTGGAGGTGGCGCTGTTGCCGAGGGAGGGCGGCAGCGGGTGAGGGGGGGGCGGGTGGTCAGGTAGTCAGGTGTCAGGTGGTCAGGTGTCAGGTGGTCAGGTGTCAGGTGGTCAGGTAGTCAGGTGTCAGGTGGTCAGGTGGTCAGGTAGTCAGGTGTGTTGACCGTCATTAAGTCATGCCGCCATTGCGTCATTAAGTCGTACCTTTTCAACGTTTACATCGGCACAGACCGCAACCCCATTTCCACGCTGGCGGCCAACACTGTGGGCCTGAACTGCAACCCGGTGGTGGTGCAGAACCTGTATCCCGGCGATTATTACCCCACCGCTGGGAACGCCACCCAGTGCAACGTCCCGCTCAGTCTGGAGCAGGTGAAAGCCATAGACAACGGCGCTGACATCCGCGTGGTGGTGGCCGATTACGACTACGGCGACGACAACAGTTTCTATGAGAACGCATGGGGCTACGGTGTAATCTTTGAGATTGACGACGGCGTGGCAGATGGCGACGAACGCACCGACCTGCACCTGCTGCCCACCATCAACACCCTGCTGACCGGCGACGAAACCTATCAGGACCTGCTCGACCTGTACTTTGAGATGACTCTCGAAGAGTGCGGCGAGGTGGCCTGCCGCTTGACCGGCATCCGTACCCCGGAGTACGACGCCAATCACGAAATCAGAGGCTGGAACTGGCACAATATCGGCGCACTCTCGTGGTGGACGATCTATCTCGACCAGTTTGAAGAAAACATGGCCCCCTTTCACGAACTGCGGGCCGCGCCGGAGTCGCGCATGTTGCTGCGCTCTGACGAGGACAGCGACGGCAACCTGTACAGTGACCGCGCCGAACGCGCCGCCAACCCCGATCCCGTCACCGAAGGCGAAACTACCAATCTCCAATCTCAAATCTCCAACCCCGGCCCGCTTCCCGCCCACAACGCCATCGCCGCCTTCTACCTCGGCGACCCGGACGCGGGCGGCACACTCATCGGCTCGCAATACTTCCCAACGCTGGCGGTCGGGGAAACCGTCACGGCCACCGTACTGTGGGACACCACCGGCATCACCGGCACGCAGACCATCACGGTTCGAGTAGACCCGCTCGGGCAACTGGCCGAGACGGACGAAACCAACAACACCGCCTCCGCCCCCGTCACCGTGCTCACCCGCCCCGCCCTCTCCATCCCCGCCCTCACACTGTCCACTGCCGAAATCCGCGCCGGGGACGTGCTCGCCATCACCGTGGACGTGCGCAACAGCGGGCAGACGGACGCGGGCGTGAGCACCCTCGCCCTTTACGCCAACGAAGGCCTGCTTGCCAGCCAACCCGTGACTGTGACCGCCGGAGTCACCGAAACCGTCACCTTCTCGTGGATTCCCGACACGCTCGGCG
>CAYZNA010000114.1:6564-9557 GCA_964478665.1 uncultured Anaerolineales bacterium | reverse complement strand
TGCCCCGGACGCACACCTGCCCCGGACGCAGGTGCCGGGGGGTGCCGGGGAGTGCGGTGTTGCCAATCCGCCGCCGCGCCTGCGCACACCTTTTTTCGGGAAACCCGTATAATTCGGCGCGGAACACGCTCCCATGCGCCGACTCGTCTTTGCCCTGATCTTGATGCTGGGCGTTTATTTCGTATTCGCCCGCCTCGCCGAATTCAACACAATCGCCGCCACTCTGCGGAGGGGTGAGTGGCACTGGCTGGCGCTGGCGGCCGTGGTCCAGCTCACCTGGGTGCTCAACCTGGGCGTTTCTCTGCGGGCGGTGTATCGGGCGCTGGGGGTGGAAGAGACGCTGCTGGACCTGACTGTGCTGGCGATTGCCGCCAATTTCATCAACGTGGTGGCGCCCACCGCCGGCATTGGCGGCACAGCGCTGTTCATTGCGCATGCCCGGCGCAAGGGCCGCTCTGGCGTGCGGGTGACGTTGGCCGGGGTGCTGTTTGTGTTGTATGAGTACGCCGGGTTTCTGTGCGTGCTGGCGCTCGGGCTGCTGGTGCTCATCCGCCGCAACAACCTGACCGCGGCCGAACTGACCGCCTCTGCCGTCCTGCTGGCGATTGCTCTGGGCCTCGGCGGGCTGATGGGGCTGGGGCTGCGCTCGGCCCAGTCCCTGGAACGGGCGTTGTTGGCGCTGGTGCGGTTGGTCAACCGGGTTGTCTACCCCGTGCTGCGCCGCGAATACCTGTCGGCCCGGACCGCCCACCACTTCGCGCAAGATGCCGCCGGGGCGCTGGCAGACCTGCGCCGGCATCCGCGCAACATTGCCCTGCCGCTGGCGCTGGCCCTGAGCAGCAAGGCCCTGCTGATCTCGGTGCTGTTCCTCATGTTCATGGCCTTCCGGCAGCCGTTCTCGGTGGGCACGCTGATCGCCGGGTTCAGCATCGCTTATCTGTTCCTCATCGTGTCGCCCACCCCCTCCGGCATTGGCGTGGTAGAGGGGCTGATGGCTCTGGGGCTGAGCTCGCTGCACGTGCCGCTGGCTGCCGCCGCTGTGATCACCCTGGCCTACCGGGCCTTCACCTTCTGGCTGCCGCTGCTGCCGGGATTCCTGGCTTTCCGCTATCTGCAGCGGCAACCTCGCCTCGGGACAGAGGATCTGGCGCGCGCGGCGGCCATTGACGGCGAGAACGGAGGGGACTAAAATTGCGCGGTTCGCTCGCGCCCTGATCCCGCGCCACATCCCCGGCGCGTATCATCTCAATAATCCGGGGCGCATGGCGCGAAGCGTGCGCCCCCTACGTAGGGAACGCACGCTTCGCGCCATGCGTTCCCCCGGGATATTGAGAAGATACCCCGGCGCGCCCCTGTCTTTCACCCTCGCCTCAATATGAACGTCACCAGCCTGCGCCAGATTCTCATTGGCAAACCCCTCGCGACCTCCCAGGCTCATCACGAGCGCCTGAGTAAACTGAAAGCTCTGGCGATTTTCGCCTCGGATGCCCTGTCCTCCACCGCCTACGCCACGGAGGAGATCTTGTTCGTGCTGGTCCTTGCCGGAACCGGGGCGCTGGGCATCTCCATCCCGGTGGCCGTCGGCATCGCCGCCCTGTTGCTGTTGGTGGGCACGTCGTACTATCAGACCATCCACGCCTACCCTGGCGGCGGCGGAGCGTACATCGTTTCCAAAGATAATCTGGGGACCCTGCCCGGGCTGGTGGCCGGGGCGGCGCTGCTGATAGATTACGTGCTGACCGTTGCGGTGAGCGTGGCTGCCGGGGTGGCGGCGCTGTTCTCGTGGCTGCCCTTCATCCGGCCCTACCGGGTGGAGGTGGCCGTGGCGGCGGTAGCCCTGGTTACCCTGATCAACCTGCGCGGCGTGCGCGAATCCGGCACGGTGTTCGCCGTTCCCACCTACCTCTTCATCTTCGGGGTGTTTGCCATGCTGCTGACCGGGTTGTTCAAGGCGCTGGCCGGGCAGCTGGCGCCGGCAGCCCCGGCCACCCCAATAGAGAACGTCGTGCTGCAGGACGTCACCGCCTTCTTCATCCGGCGTGCTTTCTCGGCCGGCTGCACGGCCCTGACCTGGGTGGAGGCCAGCTCCAACGGCATTCCGGCCTTCCGCAAGCCGGAGGCCGACAACGCCGGCAAGACCCTGCTCGCCATGGTGCTGATTCTAGGCTCGATGTTCATCGGTATTACCCTGCTGGCGCACGCGGTGGGCGCCGTGCCGAACGAACAGCAGACTGTGCTGGCCCAGGTGGCCCGCGCCGTGTTCAACCACCCGCTGGCCTTCGCCTTCATCCAGCTCGCTACCGCAATGATCTTGCTGCTGGCTGCCAACACCTCGTTTGCCGACTTCCCCCGGCTCAGTTCGCTGATTGCCCGTGACGGCTACCTGCCGCGACCGCTCTCCAACGTGGGCGACCGGCTGGTGTTCTCCAATGGCATTGTGCTGCTGGGCGCGCTAGCTTCTTTGCTCTTAATCTTGTTCAAGGGCGACACGCACCTGTTGCTGCCGCTGTACGCCGTGGGCGTCTTTCTCTCATTCACCCTCTCGCAGACCGGGATGGTGGTGCGCTGGTTCCGGCTGAAAACCCATCACTGGCAGCGCGAGGCGCTGATCAATGGGGTGGGGGCGATGGCGACCTGCGTGGTGTTGCTGGTAATTGTGATCACGCGCTTCATCCACGGCGCCTGGATCATCACCGTGCTGATTCCGCTCACAGTGCTGATGTTCAAGAGCATCCATAGCCACTATCTGAGCACCGCCGCGCAACTCTCGCTGGATGAGTACGGGGCGCCGCCGCGCATCCGCCGCCATCGAGTAATCCTGCCCATCGCCGGCGTGCATCGCGGCGTGCTGCAGGCCCTGCACTACGCCCGTACGCTCTCCAACGATGTCACCGCAGTCTACGTGGCCGACAACCCGGAGGAGAGCGAGCGCCTGAAGGAAAAATGGGAGAAATGGGGCGATGGGGTGCGGCTGACCATCCTGCCCTCAGAGT
>CAYZNA010000114.1:3776-6554 GCA_964478665.1 uncultured Anaerolineales bacterium | reverse complement strand
CCCGTCGTCGCTGGTGAGAGTCTGACGGCCCGTCTCAGAGTACCGCTCCATCATTGAACCGCTGATCAACTATCTGGACAGACTGGAGGAGGTCCAGCCGGATGACGTCATCACAGTGGTGATGCCGCAGTTTCTGGCTCCGCGCTGGTGGCAGAGCGTGCTGCACAACCAGACCGCCTTCCTGATCCGCATGGCGCTGCTCTTCCGGCGCGGCATAGTCGTGACCGATGTGCCCTACCGGCTGAAGATCCGGCCCGAACAAAACGACGAACGATCGGGAGCGAACGACTGAACCATGAACACCCCAGACAGCAAGTACATTGTGATTCTCGGCTGTGGCCGGGTCGGGTCTGAGCTGGCGTTGTCGCTCTGCCGGCAAGGCCACACCGTTGTCGTGATGGATAGCAACACGCGCGCCTTCGACCGGCTGGGCGCAGAGTTCCGTGGTCGCACGGTACAGGGGGATGCCCTGGATCGGGCCGCGCTGGTGCGCGGTGGCCTGCAAGAGGCCGATGCCTTTGCGGCGGTCACCTCTTCCGACAGCGCCAACGTCGTGGTTGCCCGGGTGGCGCGCGACATCTTCCGCGTGCCGCGGGTGGTGGCGCGGGTGTACAACCCCGGTCGTACCCCCATCTACGAGAAGCTCGACCTGCAAACCATCGCCTCCTCCTCGTGGGGCGCGCGGCGCATCGAACAGTTGCTGCTCCACCCCGGACTGGAGAGCGTGTACTCGTCTGGGAACGGCGAAGTGCAACTGTACGAGATCAGCGTGCCGCCGGCCTGGGGTGGGCAGAAGCTGAGCGCGCTGTTGCCGGCCGGGGAAGCGGTCGCCGCGGCCCTGGCTCGCGGCGGGCGCGGCGGTCTGCCGACGCCGGACGCCACCCTGCACACCCACGACTTGCTGCTGGTCAGCGCCACCGAGTCCGGCGCCGCCGAGCTTCGCCGGCGCCTGCACCAGAGCTGAAAGGAACCAGCCATGTTTGTCATCATCGCCGGCGGGGGCCGCACCGGCTCCCATCTGGCATCCTTGCTGCTGGCCCAGGGGCACGAAGTCCGGGTGATCGAGTCCCGGCCGGGCATGCTGGTCAACCTCCACCGGGAACTGCCCACGGAGGTGATCTACGAAGGCGACGGTACCGATCCGGCCACGCTGGAAATGGCCGGGGTGGAGCGCGCGCAGGTGCTGGCCGCGGTCGCCTCGGACGACGCCGACAATCTGGTGGTCACCTCGCTGGCCCGCACCCGGTATAACGTGCCGCGCACCATCGCGCGCGTGAACAACCCGCGCAACGCCTGGCTGTTTGACCCGCGCTTCGGCGTGGATGTGGCTCTCAACCAGGCGGACGTGATGGCCCGTTTGATCGAGGAGGAAATGTCGCTGGGCGACATGATGACCCTGGTCAAGCTGCGCCGCGGCCAGTACTCGCTGGTGGAGGAGAAGATCTACCCCGGCGCGCGCGCGGTCGGCGTGGCCATCAAAGACCTGCCCCTGCCGGAACACTGCACCATCTCCGGCATCCTGCGCCACGGCGATATGGTGTTGCCGCGCGGCATGACCGTGATGGAGGAGGGCGACGAGGTGCTGGCGCTGGTGGACGAAGAGGGCCGCTCCCGGCTGGCAGCCCTGCTCGGCCGGCCGGAGGATGCCGGCGCGTGACCGGCGCCCGGCGCAGGGCTACCCGGCGCGACCTCCGGGGTCTGGCTTCGTTGACACGCACAGGCTCCGGGAGTAGAATGCCAGCGATGCCCTGCAAGAAACTCGCATGAAAACCGACTTAGAACCTGACCCTGCCAGACTGAACCACCTCCCCCCGGACTAACGCCCGCTCCACGCGTCCCTCCGTGATGCACCGCGCCGGCCCATCTCCGGGGCCGCGAGGTGCATCTTTGTTTTCGGGCGCAGCCCCGCTGCGCGCTCGAGGAGGCGACCGGTGGACCAAGACCTGATTGACGCCACGCTGGACCAGATCCGGCACGCCCTGGAACTGGGCGAAATACAGGATGCCATCGCGGCTCTGCGCGGGCTGCACCCGGCCGATCGTGCGGAAGCCTTTTCTGACCTCTCTGACACCGATCGGGCCGAGCTGCTGCCGCGCCTTGATACGGCCAGCGTGGCCGATCTGTTCGAGGAAATGGAGGACGAGCAGGCCGCCGGCCTGGCCGAGGGTCTGTCTTCTGAGACCCTGGCCGATGTGCTCGATGAGATGGAGCCGGACGAGGCGGCCAACATCCTGGGCGACCTGAAGCCGGAACAGGCCCGCGACGTGCTGGCCCAGATGGACGAGGCCGACGACGTGCGGCCGCTGCTGGCCCACCCCGACGAGACCGCCGGCGGCCAGATGACCACCTCCTTCATCGCGCTGCGCCGGCACACCACCGCCCAGCAAGCCATTGATTTCCTGCGCCAGGTCGAGCCGGACGAGGAGACCCCCTACTACCTGTACGTCCTGGACCGGTATCAGAAACTGCTCGGGGTAGTGGGTATGCGCGAACTGGTGGTCGCCCATCCCGACTCCCTGATTGGCGACATCATGGATCAGGAGATCATCAGCGTGCCGGCCGGCACCGACCAGGAGCAGGCCGCCCGCGTGATGCAGATACAACTGCCGTCGCGGCGTGAGATTCCAAACGGTTGCCTGCGAGTGCAGTTGGATGTTCGGGTGGTTGAGCTGCTCGATGAGGTTGCGGCCGCGCTTGAAGTGGCGGCGCAGCGCCGCGGGCGCGGAACCCTCGGCGGAGCCAATGGGCTGACGAAAGAACTGCCCGCCCGCCTGCGCC
>CAYZNA010000114.1:0-3766 GCA_964478665.1 uncultured Anaerolineales bacterium | reverse complement strand
CAACGTGCGCGCGGGCGATCCCGAGATGCAGGCCCTGCTGCCCCGCCTCAAGACGGACAGCGTCGCCGGCCTGCCGGCGGGAACGGAGCACGAGCAGGCCGCCCGCGTGATGGCCCACTACGACCTCGCCTCGCTGCCGGTAGTGGATGCGACCGGGCGGCTGATCGGTGTGATCACCTACGACGACCTGGTGGACGTAATCGAGCAGGAGGCCACCGAAGACATCTACCGCCTGAGCGGAACCTCCACCGAGAGCGATCTTGGGGTGTGGAGCCCGATCAGCCTGAACATTCGCCGCCGCCTGCCGTGGCTGGTAGTCAATCTGGGCACCGCCTTTCTGGCGGCCTCGGTGATCTCGGTGTTTGAAGGCACCATCGCCCAGCTGGCCGCCCTGGCCGTGTTCCAATCCATCGTGGCCGGCGAAGGGGGCAACGCCGGCACGCAGGCGCTGGCACTGATGGTGCGCGGGATCGCCCTGGGCGAAGTGGAACTGCGCGATGTCTGGCGCGCCATCCGCCGCGAGGCGCTGGTGGGGATGCTGCACGGGGTGGTGGTCGGGGCGCTGGTGGCGGTGGGCGCCTGGCTCTGGCGCGGCATCCCCGCCCTGGGGCTGGTGCTGGGCCTGGCCATGGTGGGAAACCTGCTGGCCGCCGGAATCGCCGGCACCCTGGTGCCGCTCGCCCTCAAAGCCCTCAAGCTTGACCCGGCCCTGGCCTCAGCGGTGATCGTCACCACGGTAACCGACTGCGTGGGCTTCGGGCTGTTCCTCGGGCTGGCAACAGCCTTTCTGCCCTACCTGCGCTGATCGGCCTGCCAGTCAGACCTGACAGGTCTTTGCGAAGTACCCCGGTGACTGCTCAGCCGGCCCCCCAATCCTGGGGGAAAAGGGCAGCCTGCCCCCCAATCCTGGGGGAAAAGGACAGCCACACAGGGCTGCCCCTACTCGGCTCCCCCCGGCATCGGGGGGCGGGGGGGCTTCCGGGCGCTTTCGTGCTACAATTCCGCGCAGCAGACCGTCGTTCTCGGACCCCACCCATGACTGCGCCCCACATCTACCTCGACCACGCCGCCACCACGCCGGTTGAACCGGCCGTGCTGGAAGCCATGCTGCCGTATTTCAGCCAGCACTTCGGCAATCCTGCCTCGGTGCACCGCTACGGCCAGGGGGCCGAGCGGGCGCTGGAGGGCGCGCGCCGTGCGACGGCGGAGGTGCTGCACTGTGATCCGCAGGAGATTATCTTCACCGGCTGCGGCAGCGAAAGCGACAATCTTGCCCTGCGCGGGGCCGCGCTTGCTGCCCGTGCGGCGCGCGGCGCCAACCACATCATCACCGCGCCGGTCGAGCACCACGCCGTGCTGCACACCGCCCGCCAGCTTGCCGATCACTACGGCTTTGGCCTGACCCTGCTGCCGGTGGACCAGCACGGGCTGGTGGATCCGGCAGCGGTCGAGCGCGCCATCCGGCCCGACACCGCGCTGATCTCGGTGATGTACGCCAACAACGAGGTGGGCACGGTCAACCCCATCGCCGCCATCGGCGCGCTGGCGCGCGCGCGCGGCATCGCCTTCCACAGCGACGCCGTGCAGGCCGGCAGCCAGCTCGATCTGGACGTGCGGGCGCTCAACGTGGACCTGATGGCCCTCGGCGCGCACAAGTTCTACGGGCCGAAGGGCGTGGGCGCGCTGTACGTGCGGGCCGGCCTTCCCCTGCTCCCGGCCCAGACCGGCGGGGCGCACGAGCGCGGGCTGCGCGCCGGAACCCAGAACGTGCCACTCATCGTGGGCTTTGCCGAGGCGCTGAAGATCACTGCCGCGCGGCGCGAGGGCGACAACGCGCACTTCCGCGCCCTGCGCGATCGCATCATTGCCGGGGTGTGCGCGCGCGTCCCCGGCGCCCGCCTGACCGGCCACCCCGGCGAGCGCCTGCCCAACCACGCCAGCTTCGTCTTCCCCGGTGTGGACGGCAACGAGCTGCTGATCCACCTCGATCTGGCCGGCATTGCCTGCTCCTCCGGCTCGGCCTGCAAGACCGGCGACCCCGAGCCGTCCGGCGTGTTGCTGGCAATGGGCCTGCCGCGCGAACTGGCCCTCGGCTCGCTGCGGGTGACCGTGGGCCGGCGCACCACCGCCGCCGAAGTGGACCGGCTGCTGGAAGTGTTGCCGGAGATCGTCCGCAGATGTCGCAAATAGAGGCCAATAGCGAGGAGAAGGGTCTGCGAGCAGCGGCACAACCTGCGGGCAGATCGCGCGGCGGTCGTGGACCGAACCCGCGAGACCGGGGGATGGCTCTCGATCAAATACTGGCGCGGGTGAGTGACAAAAAGGCTCAACTGGACACCCGCCGTCCACTCAGTCAATCCGAGCTGCTGCGGCTGAAGGAATACTTCGACGTGGCGTGGACCTACAACTCCAACGCCATCGAAGGTTCCACGCTCACCCTGCGCGAGACCGAAGTGGTGCTCCACACCGGCCTGACCGTGGGCGGCAAGCCGCTACGGGAGCATCTGGCGGCCGTGAACCACAAGCACGCCATTGACTTTGTGGAAGCGCTGGCTCGCCAGGGTGCGCCAATCACCGAGACGGCCATCCGGCAGATACACGCTCTGATTTTGAAAGGTGTGGACGATGAGGAAGCCGGGCGCTACCGGCGCGGCGGCGTGCGCATCAGCGGCAGCGAATACCTGCCTCCGGAAGCCATCGCCGTACCGGGGCTGATGCAGGCGCTGGTGGCTGGGCTGGAGAAACCGCTCTGGGAGCCGGATCACCCGGTCACGCGCGCTGCCGCCGCCCATTTTGGGCTGGTGCATATTCATCCGTTTGCCGATGGCAACGGGCGCACGGCGCGATTGCTGATGAACCTGCTGCTGTTGCGCGCCGGTTATCCACCGGCAGTGATCCGCGCCCAGGCGCGCCTGTTCTACTACGAGGCGCTGGATCACGCCCACGCCGGGGACCCCGCTGCCTTCATGGCGCTGGTCGCCGCGGAGGTGGAGCGGTCGCTGGACGTGTTTCTGGAGGCGCGCGGGGCATGACTCGGCCACGGCGCCGGATCGGAGCCTGCAGGTGAATCCTGGTGACCGGGTCGTGGTCGCCATGTCGGGCGGCGTGGATAGCTCGGTAGCCGCCGCGCTATTGGTGCAGCAGGGTTATGAGGTTGTAGGCCTGATGATGCGGCTGTGGAGCGAACCCCCCTCGCCCTCGGGGAGAGGGGTCGGGGGTGAGGGCTTCAACCGCTGCTGCTCGCCGGACTCCATGGCCCAGGCGCGGCGTGTGGCCGGGCTGCTCGACATCCCCTTTTACGTGGTTGACGCGCAGGCGCCCTTCAAGCAGGCAGTGGTAGAGTTCTTCGTGCAGGGTTACGCCGCCGGCGTTACCCCCAACCCTTGCGTGGAATGCAACCGCCACATCCGCTGGGGGTTTCTGCTGAACAGGGCGCTGAGCATGGGCGCCGAGGCCCTCGCCACCGGGCACTACGCCCGGGTGCGCCAGCGCGATGGGCGCTACCAGTTGCTCAAGGCTGCCGACACACACAAGGACCAGTCTTATGTGCTGAGCGTGCTGGGCCAGGCGCAACTGGCTCACGCCCTGTTTCCGGTCGGCGAACACACCAAGCCGCAAATCCGGCAGCTTGCCCGCGACCTCCGCCTCGGCGTGCCGGTGGCCGAGCGGCCCGAGTCGCAGGACCTGTGCTTCCTCGCCGACGGCGACTATCGCCGTTTCTTGCGGGAACACGCGCCGCAAACCGCCGCGCCCGGCCCGATCCTCA
>CAYZNA010000113.1:0-9562 GCA_964478665.1 uncultured Anaerolineales bacterium | reverse complement strand
ACATTCGCCGTACACTGATGCCAGGATCATCGGAAAGCACGCGATGGGCGAAAAATCAGATCAGTGGCGCCGCACCTTTCTTCTATTGCGCTGGCTTGTGCCGGTGACGATGGGTGGATTAGGCGCCGGCTATGTCCTGTGGGAGCACGCGGTTGTCGGCCCCGGAGGTCTCTCAGCCCAGGCCATACGCGAGGCGGTGTTCTTAGGCACGGTTGGCCCGCTGCTGGCCTGGCTGACGCTGAGCTGGGCCGTGGCCGCAGCGGAGGCCAGAGCACGCGCCAAAGAAGAGTTGGAGCAGCGCAACCAGGAACTCCTGTTTCTCAATGCTATCGGCGAGACCGTGAGCCGGTCGCTCGAATTGCAGGAAGTGCTGACCAGCGCCCTGGACAGGATACTGGCCTTTACGGAGTTGGAGGCCGGCACCATTTGGGTCCTGGAGGGCCAGCAGTTGAGCCTCAAGTGCCAGCGCGGGGTGTCGCCCCAGTTTGTGAGCGACGAGGCCGCGCTGGAGCTGGGGGAGTGTCTGTGTGGCACGGCGGCTCGACGCGGCCAGGTGTGCACGCTGCTCAACCTGAGCAGCGCCGCGGGCATGGCCAGGCCGGGCTGCAGCGCTGAGGGTTTCCGGTCGGTGATGGCCGTCCCGGCGCGGGCCAAGCAGAAGACCGTGGGTGTGATCCACCTGGCCAGCCGTGAGGCGCGCGCGTTTGGCCCCGAAGAGGAGCGCATGCTGGCTGCTGTGGGCAACGAGGTCGGCCTGGCCATTGAGAATGCGCGCCTCTACCACGAAGTGCGCAACTTCAACCAGCTGCTCGAGCGGCGGGTGGACGAACGAACCGAGCAGTTGAGCCGGGCCACGCAAGAGGTCTCACACAAGGCGCAGCAACTGCATGAATTGCTGGCCCGAACCACCCGCATCCAGGAAGACGAGCGCGCGCGCATCGCCAACGACATGCACGACGGCGTGATTCAGTTGATCGTTGGGGCCGGTTACGAGGTCCAGGCCGCCCGGGAATGCCTGGCCGCCAGGCCGGAGGTGAGCGAGCGCAAACTCCGCACGGCGCAGGCGCTGCTGGATCGTATCGAGGTGGAGACGCGGCGGGCCATCTACAACCTGCGGCCGTTGATCCTGGACACAGCCGGGCTCGTGTCGGCGCTCAAGGAACTCTGCCGTGAACACCAGACGCTGACCCGCGTCGCGTGCACGGTCAGCGTGAGCGGCGAGCCGGTTCGCCTGCCGGCCGAGGCCGAGGCCGCCGTTTACCGCATCGTCCAGGAGGCGCTGCACAACGTGCAGGTCCACGGCATGGCGCGGACGGTCGGCCTCTCGCTGACCTTCGAGCCGCGCCGCCTCCGGTTGGAGATCCGAGATGATGGCCGTGGCTTCAGCCTGCAGCGCAGCCCGACCAACACTGACCACGGTCTGGGACTGATCGGGATGCAAGAGCGGGCGCAGAGCCTCGGCGGGAGTCTGGCGGTGGAGACCGCGCCCGGCGCCGGCACCCGCATCATCCTGCAAGTACCCCTTGCGCGTGACTGCCAGGACGACGATTCCCCTCTCGTGGGAGACTGAACTTTGGCCGAAACCGTGTCTTGTATCCGGGTTCTCCTGGCCGACGACCACCCGGTCGTGCGCCAGGGGCTGCACAGCCTCCTCTCAAACTATGAAGACATCGAGGTGATCGGGGAAGTCGAGCAGGGGTCGGACGTCGTGGCATGCGTCCGGTCACTGCGCCCCGACGTGGTGCTGCTGGATATCCGGCTGCCGGGGGTGGACGGCATCGCCGTGACGCGGCAGTTGAGGCGGGAGAACCCGGATACCAAGATCATCATCCTGACCACCTACGACGACGATGAGTACCTGATCGGCGCCCTGAGCGCCGGCGCGCACGCCTATCTGATCAAGAGCGCCTCGCGCGAGACGCTGACCGCCTCGATTCGCGCGGTAGCGGCTGGCGAACGCCTGCTCACGCCTCGGCTGACGAGCAAGGTGCTGCGGCACTTTGAGCAGCTGGCGCGCCGGGAAGCGCGCTATGCCTCGGGCCTGAGCGACGAGGAACTTCAAGTGTTGACATATATGGCCGAAGGTTGGTCGAATGAGGCCATTGCCGAACAAATGTACTGGAGCGAAGTGACCGTGAAGCGCAAAGTGCATGACATCCTGGCCAGGTTGGCGGTATCAAATCGGACACAGGCGGTCGCCAAAGCGATCCGGACGGGATTGATTTGACGTAGAGGATACCAGAAGGGCGTCCAGAATGATCCGAACGGTACAGCCACTATAGATATACTGATACCTGATACCTGGAAAAGGATTGTTCTGTTGTCACTGCCTCAGGCCCTCCCCTAACCGCGCGACCGGGGGGGTGAGGGCCGGGTGAAAGGAGAGAAGCGTCATGGCACTTAGCCGTAGAGAGTTCCTCAAGATGTCCGGCCTGACGGCCGGCGGTCTGCTTCTGCCGGTGGGGGTGGCAGCCGCCAACGGGGGCGCCGCCTTCCCGTTGCACAAGAAGATCGGCGAAGTGACGAGCATCTGCCCCTATTGCGCGGTCGGCTGCGGCCTCATCGTCGGCACCCAGGATGGCCGCGTGGTCAACATCGAGGGCGACCCCGACCATCCCATCAACCGGGGCTCCCTGTGCTCCAAAGGCGCGGCCACGTTACAGGTGGCCAACAACGACCGCCGCCTGACCCAGGTCCTTTATCGCGCGCCGGGCAGCGCCGCCTGGGAAACGAAGGATTGGGGCTGGGCCATCCCGCAGATCGCCCGGCGCCTCAAGGACACGCGCGACACCCACTGGACGGCCAGGGTTGACGGCAAGACGGTCAACCGCACCGAGGCGATTGCCTTCCTGGGGGGCTCCCAAAACACCAACGAGGAGTGCTACCTGTGGATCAAGGCCCTGCGCGCCATGGGCCTGGTATACATTGACCATCAGGCGCGGATATGACACTCCCCCACCGTCGCCAGTTTGGCGGAAACATTCGGTCGGGGAGCAATGACCAACCACTGGAACGACATCGCCAACGCCGATGTCATCATGATCATCGGTTCCAACGCGGCCGAGAACCATCCCTGCTGCTGGAAATGGGTGGAGAAAGCCAGGGAAAAGGGCGCGACGCTGATCAGCGTAGACCCCCGTTTCACCCGCACCTCGGCCCTGGCGGACCTGTACGCCCCCCTCCGCTCCGGAACAGACATCGCCTTCATGGGCGGGCTGATCAACTACCTGCTGGAGAACGACCTGTTCCACCGCGAGTACGTGGCCGCGTACTCCAATGCGCCCTTCCTGGTCAACCCGGATTTCGCATTCGAGGATGGCCTGTTCAGCGGCTACACTGCGGAGAAGCGATCTTACGACAAGTCCACCTGGACCTATCAGAAGGACGAGGCCGGTGTTCCTCTGGCAGACAAGTCGCTGGAGAACCCACAGACCGTCTTTCAGCTGCTCAAGAGCCACTACAGCCGCTACGACCTGAATTCGGTCAGCCAGATCACCGGCGCCTCACCCGAAGACCTGCAGGCCGTCTATGCCGCCTACGCCGCCTCGGGCCAGCCCGGCCGGGCCGGCACGATCATGTACGCCATGGGTGGCACGCAGCACACCTACGGCACCCAGAACGTGCGCGCCTACGCCATGGTGCAACTGCTGCTGGGCAACATCGGCGTGGCCGGCGGTGGGGTAAACGCTCTGCGCGGCCTGCACAACGTACAGGGTTCCACCGACCAGTGTCTGATGTTCCACATCCTGCCCGGCTATCTGCCCAACCCGGTGGATGGGGATCAGAGCCTGGCCGATTACGTGACCCGGACCACCCCTAAGACGATGGGGGATCCCAAGCAAAGTGTGAACTGGTGGAAGAACCGCTCCAAGTACATCGTCAGCACCCTCAAAGCCTGGTTCGGCGACGCGGCCAGCGTCGAGAACGACTTCGCCTTCAACTGGCTGCCCAAGAACAGCGGCAACTACTCCCACCTCGCCATGTTCGAAGACATGTTCGCCGGAAAAATCAGGGGCTTGATTGTCCTGGGGCAGAACCCGGCGGTGGGCGGGCCCAACGCCAACATGGAGCGCAAGGCGCTGGAGAAGCTGGATTGGATGGTGGTCACGGATCTGTGGGAGACGGAGACGGCCGCCTTCTGGAAGGCGCCCGGCGTTGACCCGGCCAGCATCAACACCGAGGTCTTCCTGCTGCCGGCGGCTGCCTCCATGGAGAGAGAGGGAAGCGTCACGAATTCGGGCCGCTGGGTGCAGTGGCGCTGGCAAGCCGTCGAGCCTCTGGGCGACTCCGGGCCGGACCTGTGGATCCTCAACCAGATCTATCGCGAACTGCAGAACCTGTATGCCACCGAGAGCGGCGCCTTGCCCGAGCCGATCCTGAACCTGACCTGGAACTACGGCGCCGACCTGCCGGACGCGGAGGCCGTGACGCGCGAGATCAACGGCTGGGCGCTGGTGAACTTGACCGACGCCGATGGCAAACTCATCCTGGCCGCCGGCAAACAGGTCACCAACTTCACCCAGTTGCGCGACGACGGCTCGACGGCCGCCGGCAACTGGTTGTACTCCGGCCTCTACCCGGAGGCCGGCAACCTGGCCAAGCGCCGCGACTCGGTGGACAAGTCCGGCATCGGCCTGTATTCCAACTGGGCCTGGAACTGGCCGGTCAACCGGCGCATCCTGTACAACCGCGCCTCCGTCCATCCTGAGACCGGCGAACCCTGGGACGCGGAACATCCGGTCATCCGCTGGGACGCCGCGGCCGAAAAGTGGGTCGGCGACGTGCCCGACGGCCCCCCACCCCCCGGAACGGTCCTCCCGTTCATCATGCTGCCCGACGGGGTGGGCCATCTGTTCGCTCTGGGCCTGGCCGACGGCCCCTTCCCCGAGCACTACGAACCGTGGGAGAGCCCGGTGGTCAACATCATGTCGAGTACCCAGACCGACCCGGCCTTCAAGATCTGGGCCTCGGAGATGGACTACCAGGGTAAGGCCGACCGCTTCCCGATCGTGGCGACGACCTACCGGGTGACAGAGCACATGCAGGCCGGCGGGATGTCCATGAACCTGCCCTGGCTGACCGAACTGATGCCGGAGGTGTTCGTCGAGATGAGCGAGGAACTGGCGGCCGAGAAGAGCATCCTCAACGGCGGGCTGGTGCTGGTCGAGTCGGCCCGGGGACAGGTGGAAGGCGTCGCCATCGTCACCAAACGCTTCCGGCCGTTCCAACTCAACGGCAACACCGTTCACCAGATCGGCCTGCCGTGGCACTTCGGCTTCATGGGCCGGGTGACAGGCAACAGCGCCAACCTGCTGACCCCCCACGTGGGCGACGCCAACACCATGATGCCGGAGTACAAGGCGTTCCTGGTGGACGTGAGAAAGGTGTAATGCCATGGCCAGAATAGCGATGCTCATTGATATGTCCAAGTGCATGGCCTGCCGGGGCTGCCAGGTGGCCTGCAAGGAATGGAACGAACTGCCGGGGGAGACGACCACCAACCGCGGCTCCTATGAGAATCCCGCGGATCTCTCCCCCAGCACCTGGACGCGCATCAGTTTCAACGAGGTCAGTGCGAACGGCCAGGTGCGCTGGCTGTTTCTCAAGGAGCAGTGCCTGCACTGTGGGACGGCCCCCTGCGTGAAAGTCTGCCCCACTCAGGCCCTTAAACAGCACGAGCTGGGCTTCGTCAGTTTCGAGCGCGACTTGTGCAACGGCTGCGCCTACTGCGCGGAGTTCTGCCCCTTTCAGGTGCCGCGCATGGAGATCACCAACGCGCTGACCGGCGCGGCCAAAGCCAGCAAGTGTACGCTGTGCCAGGACCGGGTGACCAACGGCCTCACGCCCGCCTGCGCCAAAACCTGCCCGGCGGCCGCCATCTCCTTCGGCGAGCGGGGCGGGATGATCGCCCAGGGCGAGGCGCGCGTCGCGGCGCTGCAAGCTCGGGGCCTTGCCAATGCCAACCTGTATGGCCGGGACATCCTGGGAGGGCTGGGCGCCATGTACGTCCTGCCGGAGACGCCAACCACCTACGGCTTGCCCGAGACGCCGCAGATGCCGCTGTCGGCCAGCCTGTGGCAGGACATCCTCCAGCCAGTGGGCCTGTTCGCCATCGGGGCCGGCGCGGTGGGCTTGTTCATCAACTTCCTGGTGGCCAGCCGGCACATCAAGGACGAGGAGGCCTGAGATGGCTCAAATAACCGCAGGCAAAATTGTCGTACGCCGGGGCGAGCGTCGCGTGGTGCGCTTCAGCGCTGTCGAGCGCGGCACCCACCTGCTGCACATCCTCTCCTTCTTCACGCTGGTGATCACCGGCCTCAGCCTGTATGTGCCACAGTTCTCGGCCTTTGCCATAGGCCCGGCGGGCGAGGCGGTGCGGCTCATCCATCGCCTCGCCGCCGTGCTCTTTATGGCTGCCCCGCTCATCTACATGATCTTCGACCCCGCCGGGTTCAAGAGTTCGTTGCGCACCATCCTCAGCTGGGGCCCCCAGGACCAGGAGTGGAGACGCACGGCTCTAAGGGCCGGCGGCGTTTATTGGACCGGCGACCGGACCGGCATTCCGCCGCAGGGCCGCTACCATACGGGCCAGACATTCCACCGGCTGGCGCAGTTCATCGCCTTCTGGATCTTCGTGGTCACCGGGCTGCTCTTGTGGTTTGGCCTGGGGGCGCTGCCTCCGTGGGTCCTCCAGGCGTCGGTGATCCTGCATGACCTTGCCATGCTGGCCGCGGTGGGCTACTTCATGCTCCATCTCTACCTGACCCTCTTCCACCCCCTGACGCGCATCCACATCAACGCCATGGTGGACGGCACGCTACCGGAGGAGGAGATCAAGACCCACTATGTCAAGTGGTACGAGGAGATCAGCGAGGAAGCGGGCTGAGCACCGATGTGCCCTCGCCACCCACAATTGAGTTGAGGCGTATGCACAGGCTGGAGGGTCGCCTCTCCAGCCTGTGCGTTCCGAAGCACTGGCGTGCTTCACTACGAGCGGCGATGGACGATTACTCGAAAATCCTGGAATATCTCCGTGAGCAGGGCGCGCTGCGGCCAGAGCTTCGCGAAGTCGTTGACCTGCACATCGCGCTGCTCACGGCTCAGAGCCAGGTGGAAGTGGCGGCCAGTCCAGAGGCGGGAGCGGCGCGGGCCTCGTTGGAGCAGGGCCAGCCACTGCTGCAGCCGCAACAGGTGCAGGTGGACTGGGGCGGTTTCCAACGGCTTTTCGACCAGGTCTGTCTGTTGAGCGCGCAGCGCCGCCCGGACCTGTCCGGCGCATTCGAGGAAATGCGCGCCCTGGCTGAGCGCGTCCCTTCCCGGTTGCGTGCGCTGGCGCAGGACTACCTGGCCGATGCGCGCGGTTACATCCGCCAGGCCGGGTCCCTCAGTCTCAATGGCGAGTTGCTGGACTTCGTGCTCAACAATGCTCTGCATCCCTTCCTGCGGGCCCAGGCGGCCGCCCTGGCGCCGCGGCTGGACGACGACCTGTGGCAGCTGGGTTACTGCCCCGTCTGCGGCAGCGAGCCGGACCTTGCAGCCTTTGAAAAGGACACCGGCGCGCGCCGCCTGCTGTGCTCCCGCTGCGACACCGAGTGGGCCTTCAAGCGGCTGGCCTGTCCCTTCTGCAGCAACCAGGACCCGCGCCGGCTGGCCCACTACCCCGGCGAGGCGGGGCGCTATCGGCTGGACGTGTGTGAAGCGTGCCGGCGCTACCTGAAAACTGTAGACGGGCGTGAGGCCTGGCGTGAGGTGTCGCTGCCCGCCGAGCGGGTGCTGACCGCCGGGATGGACCTGGCCGCGGCCGGCGAGGGCTACCACTGACGATGAACGGGATTTACCCTCTTACTTACGCGAGCTTCGAGGGTGAGAGCTGGCAATCGGTAGCAGGGGACATCACCGAAGAGGCGCTCGTCACAGTGCACGTCAACGGGCGAGAACTGGCCACCCTGATGTGTACCCCGCGCGAGCTGGATGAGCTGGCCCTCGGCTTTCTGCGTGCAGAGAGCTTCATCCACGGCCTGGGCGACGTCCGGGAGATCACTTTCTCGCCCAGCGGCTCGTGCGTGGACGTGTGGCTGCGCGACCCACACTTTGCACCCCCGGCGCGCTCCATTATCACCTCCGGCTGCGGCGGCGGCGTGACCTTCGACGATTTGAGCGCGCGCCATCCTTCGGCTGCGCGCAGCACAGGCCCGCCGCTCAACACTCACGCCACCGCCACGCCTGACCAGATTTTTGCCCGCATGCGCGACCTGTATCAGGCGGCGGAACTGTACCGGGAGACACAGGGCATCCATGCCTCGGCGCTGAGCGATGGGGAGAGATTGCTGCTGGTGGCGGAAGACGTGGGCCGCCACAACACCCTCGACCGGCTGTGGGGCAAGGCCCTCAAGCAGGATATTTCCACTGCCGGGCTGATGCTGTTGGCGACCGGGCGGATCAGTTCTGAGATGCTGGGGAAGGCAGCCAGGATGGGCGTGCCGATCATCGCCTCGCGCACTGCCGCAACCAGCTTGTCCGTCGCGCTCGGCCAGGCGTGGAACATCACGGTCATTGGCTACGTACGCCGCAACCGCCTGCGCGTGTACACTGCTCCAGAGCGCATCCTGACCCCGGAGGGGCTGCTCGCCCTCGCTGGCCCTTAACGCTGGCCCCGCTCCATTGGGGTCGGCCTGGGTGGGGCGCTTCTCCGTCGTCGCGCCGGGGAGCAATGGCTGCCCCTGCGGGCCTTACGCTCCAATCAACGCCGCGCCAGTCAGGATGATCAACGCTCCCGGCAGGCGGCGCGGCAGGTCCCGTTCGCGCAACAGCCAATAGGCCCACGCGAGGGTGAAGACGGCGCTCAACTTGAACAGGGCGGAGACGTAGCCGACCGGTCCCACGCGGAAAGCCGCATACCCCATGAGCGGCGCAAGGCCCCCGATCAGGCCGAGCAGGAGGAAGCCCCGGGCCTGCGCCCGAATCTGGCTGAACGGCTGACGCCCCTGCCACAGCATTACGGGCAGGAGCAAAAGCCCGAGTGTCAGCGCCGCGCTAAATGCCGCCATCGTCGAGTTTTCGGGAAAGGTGTGCCGGATGGCCGTCTTCTCGAAGATCGGGGTCAGCCCCCACAACAAGCCGGCAAATAATGCCAGAAGGAGACTGCGATTATGGAGCAACTCGCGCAGTGGTTCCACATAGTCGCGCACGGATTTCAAGTTGAGCAGGTACGCGCCGAGGATGACTGACCCGACGCCGGCGATCGGCAGGGGCGAGGGGATTTCACGCAGGGTGAAGGCCGAGACCAGCAGCGTGACTGCCGGGCTGACGGCGAGCAGGGGCGAGACGAGCGAAGCGTCGGCTTCTTTGTACGCGCGGGTTACGGTCAGGTGGGCGGCAGCGTTCAACAAGGCTGAACCGGCTACCCCGAGGTAGAACCACCCATCCACGCGCGGCAGCGGGCCAAAGAACGCAATGAGTGTCAGGCCGAGCAAAGGCAGGGCAAACGCTTGCCCGGCCCAGGCGACCACGGTCACATCCGTGTCGCGCAACAGCCGCTTGACGATGACAGGGTTGAACGAGG